>NZ_JBAQWU010000226.1:0-2452 GCF_049299075.1 Gordonia sp. (in: high G+C Gram-positive bacteria) | reverse complement strand
CGCGGTAGTCGGCGAACGAGGGTTCGATCGTGGGTGGTTTCGGCACGACCGTCGGGTCGGGAGGGTGGTAGCTCAGTAGTAGAAGTAGACCTCGGCGTTGCGGCCGTCCGAACACCGGATCACGATCGGATCGTTGCTCTGGGTCCGGCAGTCCATCGAGTACACATCGCCGGTTGCGTCGCTTCGGGTCTGCACGGTGAGCGGGAACGACGACGGATTCTTGCCCGCATCGGCGGCGACGGCCATGGCGAAGCCACAGGTGGTGGTCGGGGAGGTGCGTCCGGTCGTCACCGTCAGATAGACGTACTCGTAGGCGGTTTTGTCCGGGGTGTACCGGAACGGCGTCAGACCGCAGTCCTGTCCGGTGGTGCCGGCCGGACTCGAACCCGCGCGCCGCGGCATCGCCAAGCCGCTGCTCGACGACGCGGCCGAACTTACTGCTGTTGAACTCGCCGTGGTCGTGCTCGATGACGTGCTGACCGCAGACGTCTCGGCACCGGTCGACGACGTTGCGGCCGCCGCATCGTCCTTCTTATTGCTGTTCATCGACAGCACGACGGCGACGACGATGACCGCGATCAGGACGGCGGCCACCGCGGCCAGCCACATGCCGAGGCTGCTCGAACTCTTCTTCGGCGGGGCCGGTGGGTACTGGCCCATCGCGCCCATCATGCCCATCGGCATCGGCGCCGACATGGGCACTGACATGGGCGCTGACGGGGGCATCGACGGCGGTGGCGCGGACATTCTCGGCGCGGGAATTGGGGTGGCCGGGATCGGGGCGGGAGAGATCGGTGGGGGCGGCGGTGTCGTCGCCCGGTATTCACCTGCACCGCGCAGCGATCCGGCTCCGCCGCTGTTCGGCGCCGAGGCGGGCCGCGGTCGCTGCTGGCGGCGGAGGTTGTCGTGCAGCAACGCACCTTGCACCACCACGGTTTTCGGGTCGCCCATGGTGGCCAGGCGTCCGATCTTGCCGAGTTCGCGATGCACCAGCGGGATGTGGCTGGAGCCGCCGACCAGATAGATCTGGCTGATCGGGCGCGGGTTGATGGCCTGGGCCCGTGCGATGACCCGGTTGGTCAGCGCGACGGCCTCGTCGACATCCGGGGCGATCAAGGTCTCGAACTCGCTGCGGGTGATCTGCAGCGGACTGCCGTCCGGCAGCGGGATCGTCGCCCGCGCCGCGGTGGACAGCGTCTCCTTCGCATCGCGGATACGCTCGTTGAAAGTGAGGGCGGTGGCTGGTTGGCTGAGCTTGGCGGCGGCCTCCGGATCGCGCTCGTGCAGGCGCTGGGCCACCCAGGAGTGCAGGCGCGCATCGAGGTCGTTGCCGCCGAGGTACTCCACACCGTCGGACGCGACCACCGAGAAGTTCGAATCCTGGTCGCAGTCCAGGACGGTCACGTCGCAGGTGCCCGCACCGAAATCAAAGATGCAGATCCGCGAGTTCGGGGCGAGGGTCTGGGTGCCGGTATAGAACGCCGACGCAGCCTGCGATTCGCTGAGCAACTCCAGGGTGTCCGAGCGAATGCCGGCTTCACCGGCGGCGGTCTTCAGCCGACCGATCAACTCCTGGCGCCAGCCGTCCGGGTAGGTGAGCACCACCCGGTCGAAGGGACCGCCGTGGCGCGTCGAGGCGACCTGGACGATGTGTTTGAGCACCGCGCCGACCAGCGATGTTGCACTGAAATTGCGTTTGCCGAGCACCGTGCTGGTGTAGCGCAACTGCCGCTTCGGGTTCGGTTCGAAGGCCGCCGGATCAGTCAGCGCATTGTTGATTGCCGCATCGCCGACGATCAGATCGCTCCCGTCGGCGAAGACCGCCGTCGGCATCAGGTTCGACATCGAACCGAGCCGCACCTCGTGCGTGGCGCCGGAGCGGTCACGGTAGGCGGCCGTGCTGTTGGTGGTGCCGAAGTCGATGCTCAGCAGGGACGATCCGGACCCGGCCATGTCAGTTCCGCGCATATCAGTTCCGATCCGCGGCGACAACAGTGACATCCGGCAACCGGAGCGTCCCGCCCGGACCCCGCCAGCCGGGACGATCGGTGCGAACCAGCGTTCCGGCCGCCGCACCCGCGGCGGCTTCGGTGGCCACGCACCGCTGGGTATCCGGACTGAAGCGGCTACCCGGCTCCGGTGCCACCGGACCGATGCCCACGGCGGCCAGCTGGTCGACCACGTATCGGCGCACTGACTCTTCGCTGCTCGTGTCATAGACGCCGATCAGGGCGTGAATCAGCCGATCGCCGCCGCTTCCGGGTGCGCCCACCACTGCACCGGGCGGTGGTGCGACGGGCGCGACGGGCGCGACCGGCGCGACCGGCGCCGGAACGCTAGTCGGACGCGCTGGCGGCTGATGGCCCGAGGTGGCGGTGCGCAGCAGATAGCCGACGGCCACACCCACGACGGCGATCGCCACGGCGATCACCACAGCGAGGACGGTGCCCAT
>NZ_JBAQWU010000225.1:0-4497 GCF_049299075.1 Gordonia sp. (in: high G+C Gram-positive bacteria) | reverse complement strand
CAACTACTCGGCACCGGAGATGAACCTGCTCCTGCTCAACGGTGTGCGGGTGGCGGCGACTGACTACATCGGGATGGGAACTCCCGGCATTCACACCTACGTCAACCGGCTGGAGTCCGGGCACGCGATGCTCGACGCCGCGCGCGCCGCACTGCATGTCGCCAAGGCCGGTAAGGATGCGCCCGTCGGTTTCTACGGCTACTCCCAGGGTGGCGGGGCCGCGGCGTCGGCCGCCGAACTCGCGCAGACCTACGCGCCGGACTTGAACGTCAAGGCCACCTTCGCTGGTGCGCCGCCCGCCGATCTGAGCAAGGTGATCGGCCAGATCGACGGCACCCTGATCTCGGGCGGCATCGGTTTCGCGATCAACGGACTGGCCGCGCGCTACCCCGAGCTGGGGCCAATCCTGGAGAAGGAGACCAACGCGAACGGCAAGCGGGTGCTCAAAGAACTGTCCACCAAATGCATCGGCGACATCGTCCTTGGCAATGCCTTCCAGCGGACCAGCGAGTGGACGCGGGACGGTAAGCCGCTGTCGGCAGTGGTCAAGCGGCACCCGGTGATCAAATCGATGATCGACGACCAGCGCATCGGCACCCTCAAGCCGAATGCTCCGGTCCTGATTTCCACTTCGCAGTACGACGACGTGATCCCGAGCGGTCAGGTGACCCAGCTGTACCGCGACTGGCGCGCGAAGGGGGCATCGGTGCAGCTGTTGGATCAGTACATCCCGCCGATTCTGCCGGGGATGATCATCAACCACGGCCTGCCGATGATGACCACGCTCCTGCCCGGCACGAGTTTCGTCCTCGCTGAATTCAATCGCTGACCTCGGTTTCCGGGTCCATTCTAGGTAGCTGGCCGAGGTTGCCTGGCGAACCGTGATCAACTGCGTACTATGACGCAGACATCGATCAACTGGGCCGCGCGGACACTCACCACGGTGGGTGTTCTCGCGGCCCTTGTCGTCGCGACGCTGCCGGCGGCACCGGCCGCCGCCACGCCGAGTCGGGTGGCTGGATTGGGCCCGAAATGGACCTCACTGATGCACGGTGATCTCGCGTCCACCGACACCACCGGCTATCGCGGGCCCGGTCGCACCGCCCGGCTGGCCGCGTCGAGCGTGCCGGGCGGACCATGTGCCGCAACGTTCATCGGATCGGACGGGTACCCGGTCTCGTTGTGCACCAATGTGATCGCCGAGCAGCCCGGCGACCCGGCGCCGCAGTTCGCCGTCCCGGTGGTCACCCTGTTCCACCCGAAGACCGCGGCGGTGCTGGCCCGGCTGCCGCTCGCCAAGGGCGGGCTACTCGGCGGCGTCTACGGCTACCTCGACGATGCGAATCGGATTGTGGTCGCCGACGGCACCGGCGCCATCCTGAAGGTGGCGCATCGTCGCACCGGCGCAGGATGGCAACTGTACGTCGCCGACCGCATCGACATCTCGCAGCACCTCGGCAGCGATGCGGTGACCGGGCTCGCCCCCGACGGCGAGGGCCGGATCTGGTGGGTCACCACCGGCGGCATCGTGGGCACCGTCGCCGACGGCAAGCGCATCGCCTCGACGCATCTGCCGCGGGGTGAGCAGATGGGCAACGGCTTGTCGGTGCGGCCGGGCGGGGTCTCGGTGCTGAGCACACACGCCCTGTATGAGATGTGGGCGCAGGCTGACGGCGTCCCGCGTACCGTGTGGCGGCGCACCTACGACCGCGGTCCGGGACGCAAACCGGGCCAGCTCACCTGGGGTTCGGGAACCACGCCCACGTACTTCGGTCCGGGCGGGGACGCCTGGGTCGCGATCGTCGACAACGCCCGCGTCCCGCGCCTGCACGTTCTGCGCAGTGCCGACGGCTCACCGGTCTGCACGCTGCGCGCCTTCGATCAGCCGAAGCAGGGGACCGAGAACTCACCGATGGCTTGGGGAAACAGCATTGTGATCCCCAGTACATACGGGTTTGGTTATCCACCGATGGCCGAGAGCGGGGGCCCGACCGTGCCAGCCCCCTTTCTGGGCGCGATGACGCGGATCGACGTCGTCGACGGCAGGTGCACGCGAGTGTGGTCCAGCAGTGACCGGATGGCCACGCTGCCGCGGCTCTCCACCGCCGATGGCCTGATCCATGCGCTCGGTTACGGTCCGTACCAGCCTGGGCCGCAGCAAGTGGGCCCAGTGAATTACGTGGCCGTCGACTTCGGCACCGGGCGGCGCGTCACGACGCTCCCGGTCGGCACCGCCCCCGTCGACGAGCCGCTGCAGCTGACCGGCATGATCGCGCCGGACGGATCGCTGTGGCAAGGCACCTTCGGTCGCATGCTTAGAATCGCGCCATGACACTTCCGGGCGCGTGGCACGACCCCGACGACTCCGAGTCGATTCCGACGCAGGCCGAACTCGACGCCGAGGATCTCGCTGAGCTCGCTCGTACCTCGGCCGATCGTGCGCTGACCGACCGCTATCCGCGCCGCGAACAAGACCCCGGTCCGGCGCCGGTGGCGCTGACCCGCGATGCACTCTATGTCTGGTACGTCTCCGCGGGAACCGCGTTGGTGTGTATTGGCTACGGACTGGTGACGTTAGGTGGTGCCACCCGCAGGCTCGCCGACCGGTTGGCGACACAGATGTCTGATGCGCAACAGATCGACCCACATGCCACGGCGGACTCGATGGCTGCGTTCTGGCCGCCCGCGCTGCTGATCGGCTGGCTCCTCGCCATGGCAGTCACCTATCCGCTCCTTACCGCGATCGCCAAACATCACAGTCGCAACCTGCGCAGCATGTACGCCGCGGTGTGCGTGGTGGTGGCGCTGTTTGTGCCGCTGATCGGTGACCTCATCTTCGCCTATCCGGAAGTGCCCTCGGCGTTCCGGGTGCTGGCATGGACCAGCGCGGGCACGCTCCTGCTGTCCTCGTTGATCACCTTCCGGGGCGCCGTCGGTCGCTGGCTGCCTGAATCCACCCGTATCCGGCCGTCTCGGGTCTGGCGCGAACGGTAGCGCGCGGGAGTACGTTCGAAGGGGAGCGAATCGGCTCAATCCTTTCGAACCGAGTAGAGAGTGAATCGACATGACTGTGAATCCGGTGTACCGAGTGTGGTCGACGTCCACGGGCGGCGGCCGCGACGGCGAAGTGGTCTCGGAGTCCGGGCGCATCGATATGGAGTTGCGGCCCCCCGTGGAGATGGGCGGCAACGGTGCGGGTGCCAACCCTGAGGAGCTTTTCTCGGCGGGGTACGCGGCTTGTTTCAATGGTGCGTTGCAATTGATGTTTAAGAACGCCGGCCTGCCAGTGCCAGCCGGGACCAATGTGAAGGTCACCGTCGGGATCGGCGAGGACGACGCTGACGGAGGATTCGGTTTGGTCGCCGACATCCACGCCACGATTCCGGGACTGGATGCGGCCCGGGCGCAGGAACTGACCGAGCAGGCGCATGCCTTCTGCCCGTACTCCAAGGCCACCCGAGGCAATATCGCGCACACGGTCACCTCGAGCGTCTAGGGCATCGGGAACTTTTCCGACACACGGCACCGGCGTGCCCGGGGCAGCCCAGTGGACGGTAGCGTGAGCCATCGTGAACAACTGGGCTGTCCTTGCCGGATTCGCGCTGCTCGCCGCGGCGATCGCGACGATTGCGTACGTGCGGTATCGCCAACGTGAATCGGCCGCCATGCTGCGCGATGTGGAACTCGCCCGCGGTCTCCGCGAGCTCGCAAACGACGACGCCGTCCGGATCGCCTGCGTCGATGAGTTTGAAATCGCCCTGTACCAGCGACTCTTCTACCTTTCAGCGATCGGTCCGCGGCTGCGCAGTGCTGTGTGGGCGCTGCTGGCGACGCTGTTGTCGGCGACCGCGGCGCTACTTTTCGACACCGTCGACGGGGTGGCCGCTGACGTATTTTGGGGCGGGTCGCTCGTCCTGACCGCTGGCTTCGGCATTGCGACGATCGTTTATCTGGCACTCGCTGTCCTCGCCGCCGCGACGACCCCGCGCGTTTCGATCTCCGAATCATATGAGTCGATCGGCGATGACAGCGACTAGCGGTTCGGGCTACCGCTATACCGCGGCTGCGGTCGTCGCGATCACGATCGCGGCACTGGTCACCGCGTCAGCGGTCCCGGTCACCGGCGGCCGCGCGGTGGGCGGTGGCGGCTTTGCTCCCGGCACCGTGACGGTCCTCGCCGATGACGGGGTACCAGACGAGGTGCTCGTCAGCCGCGTCCTTCTGGAGTCGTCCTCGGCGGCGATCGTGGTGCGCGCCGAGGCGCGGCCGGAGGACCAGCAGCGCGCGCTCGACTTGAGTCGCAACCATCGGGTGCCCGTGTTCGTCGTAGCTCACGAGCAGGTCGGCGTCGTCGGCCAAGAACTCCGGCGGCTGAACGCCGCGACGGTGGTCAGCATCGGCGGCGAAGTGCCGGGGCTGCCACAAGCGCAGACTCCAGACGGCATGCCGCTCGGACCTGGCGTGGCACCGGCCGCGGGGCGGCCCGTGGTGCTGGTG
>NZ_JBAQWU010000224.1:0-4578 GCF_049299075.1 Gordonia sp. (in: high G+C Gram-positive bacteria) | reverse complement strand
CTGAAATACACCTTCGCGCCGGGAGCGGTGTACTCCGACGGCAATCCGATGGTATGCGACGATATTGTGCTCGCGGCGGCCGCGATGGGCGGTAAGGTGCGCGGTTTCACGGCGGCCACCACCGCGGGATACCGGGATATCGCCGACGTTGCCTGCACACCGGGCGCCACCACCGCCACGGTGACCTTCGGCCGCGGTCGTGACTACGCCCAGTGGCCGGCGCTGTTCGGTGTCGGCGCGCTGGTGCCCTCGCACATCGTGGCGCGGCGGTCCGGTGTCACCGACCTGGTCGGCGCCTTGGGCTCGCGTGATCAGGAAGCGATCGACAAGATTGCGACCGCCTGGAACACGGGGTTTGCGTTGGAGCCGGGCAAACAGATCGATCCGATGGACTTTCCGTCCGCCGGTCCGTACCGGGTGGACACCTACACCGTCGATGGCGGCATGGAACTCGTCGCCAACGACACATGGTGGGGCGAGCAGCCCGCCACGCCGCGCATTGTGGTCTGGCCGCGGGGGACTGCGGGGTCCACAGCTGTCAGCGACGGCCGGATAGAGGTGCTCGACACCGCTGACCAACAGGCTGCCGACCAGGTGGCCGGCCGGGCTGTGGCCGCCTACGACGGGTCGGAGAACCGGAGCGGTTCCCGTGACCCGCGGCCACTGTCGGTGACGCAACTGATGCCCGCAGCGCGCGGCATCATGGCCGACCCGGCCGTGCGCCGCGCCTTCGCGCAGTGCGTCCCGCGTGACAATCTCGCTCGGCGCTTCGGGGCCAACGGGGTGGTCTGGTCAGTGCGCACCGTGGCCCCGGGTGACGCCCTGGGCAGTGCGCTCAATGGGCAGTTCGCGCGGCGCTATCCACGAGCCGATGTCCGTCGCGCCAAGGAACTGATCGATCAGCGACCGGCCGGTGACGACGGCATTCCCGCCCCGGCGGTCACCGTGCGACTGGGCTATCTCGGTCCGGACGCGGTGGGCAAGGCGGTCGCTGAGACGATCGCAGGTTCCTGCGCGGCCGCGGGAATTACCGTGACCGACGTGAGCGGCCCGACCATCGGCCCGGCCGCGCTGGGGACCGAAGTGGACGTTCTGTTGACCAACGGCCCGACCGGCCGTGCGGCGGCCGGGACGGCCTCCGGTTTTCCGGCCGCCTACCAGCTTTTCGCCGGGGACCCGCTGAACGTGTCGAACTTCCGGAACGATCGGGCGTCCGGCGCGATCAACGATCTCTCGCTGACGCAGAGCGACAGTGCACGCTTGCCGTTGGCGCGGATCGCTGAGGAAGCGGCGTGGGATGGTTTGGCGTCGATCCCGCTCTATGGCAGCGTCCGCTTCCGCGAGAACACCGGCGGCGTCGACCGGGTGGTGCCCGGTCTGGCACAGACCGGTACCGGCTGGAATATGGATCGCTGGGTGCGGTCGTGACCAGCGCGGCGCTCGACCGCGCCCGCTCGGCGATCACCGCACACACCCGGCGGGTCGATGACTTCCCGGTTCCCGGCGTGTGCTTCAAAGATCTGACACCCGTTCTGGCCGATCCGGAGGGTCTGGATGCGGTGATCGCGGCGATGGCCGAAATGTGTGTCGGTGCCGACTACATCGCGGGTATCGATGCGCGCGGCTTTCTGCTCGGCGGCGCCATCGCGCGGGAACTGGGAATCGGTGTGCTCGCGGTGCGCAAGGGCGGCAAACTTCCGCCCCCGGTCATCAGCGTCGACTACCAACTCGAGTACGGCAGTGCCCGGTTGGAGATGCCCGCCAGTGGAATCGCCCTGAACGGACGTCGGGTGGCGGTCGTCGACGACGTCCTGGCCACCGGCGGCACCTTGCGGGCCGCGGCGGATCTCCTGACCGTCGCCGGTGCCCGGGTGTGCGGTATGGCCGTCATCATGGAGTTGGTGGGCCTCGGTGGACGCGAGCGCCTCGCCGCCGGTCTGGGCGAGACGATCGTGGTCCACACGCTCTGCGCTGGGTAGTGGGGACTAAGCCGTGGCTGACGCCACGGCACCGACCCACCGCAGCTAAGCTGCAGGCATGAGTGAGGCGGAGACCGGACGGCGTCCGGACGACGGCGGAGCGCCCCTGAGTTCACGGCGGGTCCGCGCCCGGTTGGCTCGCCGGATGACGGCCGCGGCCCGCGGGCCGATCGATCCGGTACTGGAGCCGCTCGTCGCCCTGCATCGGGACGTCTACCCGAAGGCCGACGTCGCAATCCTGCAACGCGCGTACGACATCGCCGCCACCCACCACGAAGGTCAGTTCCGCAAGTCCGGCGACCCGTACATCACGCATCCGCTGGCCGTCGCCAGTATCTTGGCCGACCTGGGCATGGACACCATTACCCTGGTTGCCGCACTGCTGCACGATACCGTCGAGGACACCGGCTACGCGCTCGATCAGCTGGTCGCGGACTTCGGGCCCGAGGTGGCCCACTTAGTCGACGGTGTCACCAAGCTCGACAAGGTGGCACTGGGTAGTGCCGCCGAGGGCGAGACGATCCGCAAGATGATCATTGCGATGGCCCGTGACCCGCGGGTCCTGGTGATCAAGGTGGCCGACCGCCTGCACAATATGCGCACCATGCGCTTCCTCCCGCCGGAGAAGCAAGCACGTAAGGCCCGAGAGACCCTGGAGGTGATCGCACCGCTGGCGCACCGTCTGGGCATGGCGACGGTCAAATGGGAGCTCGAAGACCTTTCTTTCGCGATCCTGCACCCGAAACGGTACGAAGAGATCGTGCGTTTGGTCGCCGACCGGGCGCCCAGCCGCGACACCTACCTGGCGCGCGTGCGCAGTGACCTGAATAATGCGCTGGGCGCGTCCCGCATCAGTGCGACCGTCGAGGGCCGTCCCAAGCACTACTGGTCGATCTATCAGAAAATGATCGTCAAAGGCCGGGACTTCGACGACATCCACGACCTCGTCGGTATGCGCATTCTGTGCGACGACGTCCGCGACTGCTATGCCGCGGTCGGCGTGGTCCACTCGCTGTGGCATCCGATGGCGGGGCGATTCAAAGATTACATCGCTCAGCCGAGCTTCGGTGTCTACCAGTCGCTGCACACCACGGTGATCGGCCCGGAGGGCAAACCGCTCGAAGTGCAGATCCGCACACACGAGATGCACCGCACCGCAGAGTTCGGAATCGCGGCGCACTGGCGGTACAAAGAAGGCCGAAAAGGTAAGGGGCGCAAGCCTGTTGACGGTGCTGAGGTCGACGACATGGCGTGGATGCGCCAATTGCTCGACTGGCAGCGGGAAGCCGCCGACCCGGGGGAGTTCCTCGAGTCGCTGCGCTATGACCTGGCGGTCAAGGAAATCTTCGTCTTCACCCCGAAGGGCGACGTAGTGACCCTGCCGACCGGCTCCACTCCGGTCGACTTCGCGTATGCGGTGCACACCGAAGTGGGCCATCGCTGCATTGGAGCCCGCGTAAACGGCCGCCTGGTGGCGCTCGAACGCCCGTTGGAGAACGGCGAAGTGATCGAGGTTTTCACCTCCAAAGACGAGAACGCTGGGCCGAGTAAGGACTGGCAGAGCTTTGTCGTCTCGCCGCGCGCCAAAGCCAAAATACGGCAATGGTTCGCCAAGGAGCGGCGTGAGGAAGCGCTGGAAGCGGGGAAGGACGCGATCCTCAAAGAGGTCCGTCGCGGCGGACTTCCATTGCAGCGACTGCTCTCGGCCGATTCAGTGAATGCGCTCGCCAAAGAACTCGGCTACAGCGATGTGGACGGGCTCTACACCGCTGTCGGTGAGCACAATCTCACGGCAGGCCGCGTCGTGCATCGCTTGGTCGCCATGCTCGGCGGGGTGGAAAGTGCCGAGGAAGAGCTGGCCGAGCGGGCCACCCCGTCGACCATCACCCCGGCGCCGCGCCGGCCCAGCGGCGACTGCGGTGTGCGGGTCGAAGGCGTCGACAACATCCTTATCAAACTGGCCAAATGCTGTACCCCGGTGCCCGGCGACGAGATCCTCGGCTTCGTCACCCGCGGGGGTGGTGTGAGCGTCCACCGCAGCGACTGCACCAACGCCGGGGCGCTGCGCGCGCAGGAAGAACGACTGGTTCCGGTCATGTGGGCGCCGAGTTCGTCGTCGATCTTCCTGGTGGCCATTCAGGTGGAGGCGCTCGATCGCCACCGACTACTGTCCGACATCACCCGGGTGCTGGCCGATGAGCGCGTCAACATCCTGTCCGCGACGGTGCAGACCGGTCGCGATCGGGTGGCGATCAGCAAGTTCACCTTCGAGATGGGCGACCCCAAACACCTCGGTCATGTGTTGAACGTGGTGCGCAATGTGGAAGGCGTCTACGACGTCTACCGCGTCACCTCGGCCGCCTGAGCCTGTCGGTCCGCCCGCGGGTCAGCCCTGATCGACGGTCACGCCGGTGATGATCACCGGATTCTTCGGCACGCCGCCTTCCAGCGGCGCGCCGTCCTTCGGCGCGGTTGCGCCCGGACCCCGGGCGATACCAGCGGCGATCACCTTGTCGAGCACTGGTTGCGCGGCGGCGTCGACGCTGCCGATCACCGAGTAGTTCGGCAGCAGCGGGGTGTCTTTGAGGAAGATATACAT
>NZ_JBAQWU010000223.1:0-7124 GCF_049299075.1 Gordonia sp. (in: high G+C Gram-positive bacteria) | reverse complement strand
AGTTACACACACCCCAACAAGAACACAACTCCCCAGGTCAGGGTCCTGCACCGGCAGTTCCTCGGATCTGAACACCTGGTCGGGTGCTTGCCCCATCGGCCGGCATCTGCGCCCGTTCGGGCAGGTTGGCTAACGCCTACCAGGTATAGCTGGCACTCATGACCGGTGTCGCCAGCGAACTCGACCGGACGACACGGATGTTCATCGGCGCTCGCCCCGACTCCGCGTGCGCTGCGCCGTCCGGATCCTTCGGGCGTCGCGCCGGCCCGAAGAACGTGGCGATCGAACACCAGTTGCGGCCCGCAGAGCTCAGCGACGACCGGATCGTCAACATCCTGGTTCCGCCGATGGAGGCCAGCCTGCAGGTCGGCCGTGCCGCGTTGCGCAGGCCTTCGTCGCGGCAGTCGAAAGCGGCAGCGTCTGGGGCGAAGCGGCGGAGCGCGGCGTGGTCGGACTCGCACCTGATCGATCAGTCCGCGTTTACTGGCGACCCGCCAGCTCCGGCCCAGACGACCCGGGTCACCAGATCGTCGTCGAGGAAGGTGGTCAGGACGAGGACTGCGATGTCTGGATTCCAGCGTTTGCATTCACTGATCAGCCGCATGCCCTCCTAGTCGGTAACCGCCGTGAGCTTGAGGTCGACGACCACGACGTCCGGGGCAGTGCGCGCCACCTCGACCCGGGCCGTATCAACCGACCCGGCCTCGCCGACGACGGCGACTTCGGGGGTCGGCCCGGACGCCGCGCCGAGCGGCGAGAGGGACGCCGGCATTCCCGCCGACTCGGCCAAGCTGGCAACGGCGTCGGCACATGCGTAGGTCGTTCACCAGCCCTTCAAGGGCGTTCACCAGCCCTTCAGGGGAGGTGGGGCACTGCGTCCCGGTAGCGCCGACCGGAGAGGGTCAGTCGCTGATGCGTTCGATCGTCCCGCCGAGAGCGCGCAGGTTCTCCTCGAAATGCGGGTAGCCGCGGTCGATGTGCTCGATGTCGTGTACTTCGGTCACGCCGTCGGCCACCAGCCCAGCCAGGACCAGACCAGCGCCAGCCCGAATGTCACTGGACCACACCGGAGCGCTCGACAGCTTCACCACGCCGTGTATCACCGCATGGTGTCCGTCCGTACGAGCATCGGCACCGAGCCGGACCATCTCCTCAACGAAGCGGAACCTCGCCTCAAAGACGTTCTCGGTGATCAAGGACATGCCCTCGGAGATCGACGCCAGTCCGATCGCCATCGGTTGCAAGTCAGTGGGAAAACCGGGAAACGGCAGGGTCGCGGTATCCACCGCCAGCGGTCGACCGGCCTGACGCACGCGAAAGCCGTCCGCGAGCCGATCGACAGTGGCCCCGGCGTCGACGAGCTTCTTCAGTACCAAGTTGAGGTGCTGCGGGTTGACCCCGCGGACGGTCACGTCGCCCCGAGTCATCGCCGCGGCGATCCCCCACGTGCCAGCGACGATCCGATCGCCAACCACGTGATGCGTGGTCGGCGTGAGTCGCTCGACGCCCACGACCGTCAGTGTCGAACTGCCAATGCCGTCGACCCGCGCACCCATCTGATTGAGCATCTCGCAAAGATCAATGATCTCCGGCTCGCGTGCCGCGTTGTCAATAGTGGTCTCTCCCTCGGAGAGCACCGCAGCCATCAGGATGTTCTCGGTGGCGCCCACCGACGGAAACTCCAGGGAGATCGGAGCGCCTACCAGTTGTTCTGCTTCGGCCACGACGCAGCCGTGCTCGATGGCACTGTGCGCACCGAGCGCCCGCAATCCAGACTGGTGCATGTCAAGGGGACGTGAACCGATCGCGTCGCCACCGGGCAGCGCGACGACCGCGCGCCTACACCGAGCCATCAGCGGCCCGAGCACACAAACCGAGGCGCGGAACTGCTTCACCGCCTCGAAGTCCGCGTGATAGTCCAGCACTTCGGGTGAATCGATCGTGACGGTATCGCCATCGATCGACACCGTCGCCCCGAGACCAACCAGCACTTCGGCCATCAGCGGAACGTCCGCAATTTCCGGCACGTTGGTGAGCACCGTCTGTCCCGGCGCCAGTAAGGACGCCGCCATCAACTTCAAGACGCTGTTCTTGGCGCCACCGACCACCACTTCGCCGGTGAGCCGTACTCCACCAGTCACCAAATATCGATCGCCCACCTCGACAGCTTAGGGCATCGGTCTCCGGCAAAAACGGCGAGCACCCCGGTAGATTGGGTTCCTATGGCAGTCCATCTGACAAAGATCTACACCCGAACCGGCGACGACGGCACCACCGGTCTCTCCGACTTCTCTCGGGTACCCAAGACCGACCCGCGGGTGACCGCCTACGCCGATTGTGACGAGGCCAATACCGCGATCGGCCTGGCGCTGGCCCTGGGCGGCAGTGACTCCGGCGGTGCGGTGCCCGCCGACATTGCCGCGGTGCTCACCACTGTCCAGAACGACCTCTTCGACGCTGGCGCCGACCTTTCCACGCCCGTCGATCCCGATCCGAAATACCCCCCGTTGCGAATCGAGGCCGGTTACGTTGACGCGCTGGAAGCCTGGTGCGATGGTTTCGGCGCAGAGCTAGCACCACTCGATTCGTTCATTCTCCCTGGCGGCTCTGCGTTGGCAGCGCTGCTTCACCAAGCACGGGTCGT
The DNA here is from genome assembly GCF_049299075.1 of Gordonia sp. (in: high G+C Gram-positive bacteria). Lineage (GTDB taxonomy): Bacteria > Actinomycetota > Actinomycetes > Mycobacteriales > Mycobacteriaceae > Gordonia. Next base: position 4,480 of record NZ_JBAQWU010000223.1, on the reverse strand, counting down.
GACCCGCCGGGCCGAACGCGCCGCGTGGGCCGCCGTCGACGCACACCCCGAGGACACCAACATCCTGCCGGCCAAGTATCTGAACAGGCTCTCGGATCTACTGTTCATCCTGGCCCGAGTGGCCAATGTTCGCGCTGGCCGCGGCGATGTGAAGTGGGTTCCAGGCGCCAATCGATCCCGATGACCCCGGTATGCCCGCTCGGATAGGCTGCGGTCACGCGCCCCGACGACGCCGAGACCGTTCCGGCGACCGTGACTCCAGCCACGACAACAGGGCCGTGACGAGCACACGTTCCATCGCAATCTCGTAGTCGACGACCCGGTGGGTCGATACGGTGACCTGCACGTCAAGCACCACCATCGCGGTGTCCATGATCTCGAGCTCGCTACCTTCGGGAGTCCGTCGAGCGGTGATCTCTACTCGACGGCGCGGCAAGACTGCAGTCGGTCCTGGCCGCAGCGAACTGAGCCGATAGTAGACGAGCGCGTCCTCGGTGTAGTGCACCGAGCCGTGCCGCCAGCCCTGACCACGACCAGCCGGCATGGACCGAAAGAGCACTGGTGTACCGGCGCTGCGGACCTCGCGGATCCGGTAGAAGAGTCCACCGACTAAGAACGCACCAATCGCGGCCACCGCGAGGATGAGCCAGCCCCACCAGGTCACCGCACCCTCCTCGTTTCACGTTGTGTCCTATGCCTGTGAAGACACCAACTGCCGCCCCGATGACCGGGACGGCAGTTGGTGGTAATCATATCGGACTTCGCCTCGCTAGATCAGCGCCTCTGCAGCGCGAACCCGCGAGCGCGCCTCGTAGTAATCGACGCTACCCTCGTCCGACGCCTCAAGCGCAGCCTGGGCGGCGGCAAGATCGATCTCCGCGGCCAACTGTGCCGACTCAGCAAGCACCTTCACGGCCTCGGCGCTGACCGACAGAAATCCGCCCTGCGCCGCCATCGCGACCTTTGTTTCGTCCTCAAGAGTCACCACGACGAAACCGCCCGCAGCGAGTTCGGCGAACAGTGGTGCGTGACCGGCCAGGATACCGACCTCACCGGCCGTTGTCTGCGCCCGAAGGAAGGTAGCGTCCCCCGAGAACAGCAATTGGTCGGGTGAAACGACGTCCACACGGAAGGTCTTAGCCATGGTCGCGAACTACTTTCCGGTGATCTTGGCGGCCGCGGCGAGGACATCGTCCAGACCGCCACAGCTGTTGAACGCCTGCTCTGGCAAGTGATCGAACTCGCCCTTGCACAGCCGGTCAAAGGCGTCGATCGTGTCCACGAGCGGAACCACCGAGCCGGGTTGACCGGTGAACTTCTCCGCGACGATGAAGTTCTGGCCGAGGAACTTCTGGATACGACGCGCGCGGGCGACAGTAACCTTGTCCTCTTCGGAGAGCTCATCCATACCGAGGATGGCGATGATGTCCTGCAGTTCCTTGTACTTCTGCAGGATCCGCTTCACCTCGTTCGCGACGCGGAAGTGCTCCTCGCCGACGATCGAAGCCTCAAGGATGCGCGAGGTGGAGGTCAAGGGGTCCACGGCCGGGTAGATACCCAACTGCGAGATCGGCCGTGAAAGCTCCGTGGTGGCATCCAAGTGGGCGAATGTGGTCGCCGGCGCCGGGTCGGTGTAGTCGTCGGCGGGGACGTAGATCGCCTGCAGCGAGGTGATCGAACGGCCCTTAGTCGAGGTGATGCGCTCCTGGAGCTCACCCATCTCGTCCGCCAAGGTGGGCTGGTAGCCCACGGCCGACGGCATCCGGCCCAGCAGGGTGGACACCTCGGAACCGGCCTGCGTGAACCGGAAGATGTTGTCGATGAACAACAACACGTCCTGGTTCTGTACGTCGCGGAAGTACTCGGCCATGGTGAGGGCCGAGAGCGCAACGCGCATACGGGTGCCTGGGGGCTCATCCATCTGGCCGAACACCAATGCGGTGTCCTGCAGCACGCCCATCTCCTCCATCTCGAGGTGGAGATCGGTGCCCTCACGGGTACGCTCACCGACGCCAGCGAACACCGAGGTGCCAGAGAACTCGCGAGCGATACGCGTGATCATTTCCTGGATCAGCACGGTCTTGCCGACACCGGCACCACCGAACAGACCGATCTTGCCGCCCTTGACATACGGGGTCAGCAGGTCGATCACCTTGATACCGGTCTCGAGGATCTCGGTCTTACCTTCGAGCTGATCGAAGGCCGGGGGCTTGCGGTGGATGCCCCACTGCTCGCCGTCGCGCCCCGTCCCCGGCGCATCCAGGCAGTCGCCCAGCGCATTGAAGACGTGGCCCTTGACGACGTCGCCGACGGGAACCGAGATCGGCTTGCCCGAGTCGGTGACGACCGCGCCGCGAACGAGGCCGTCGGTCGGCTGCATAGAAACGGTACGCACCACGTTGTCACCCAGGTGCTGGGCGACCTCCAGGGTCAGTACCTTGGCCACAGCCGGGAGCGTGATCTCGGCATGGAGCGCATTGAACAATTCAGGGATGGCGCCGCGCGGGAACTCCACGTCGACGACCGGGCCGATGACCCGGACGACGCGACCGGCGGTCGCCGAAGCGGCCGTGGTCGGCTCGGTGACTGCTGCAGTCATGATTCTTCTCTTTCCTCGTGATGTCTTAGTGATGCGCGAGGGCTTCTACGCCGCCGACGATCTCGCTGATTTCCTGGGTGATCTGCGCCTGGCGAGCCGCGTTGGCCTGGCGGCTCAGCGTCTTCTCCAGCTCGTTGGCGTTGTCGGTGGCCGCCTTCATGGCAGTCCGACGCGCGGCGCTCTCCGAGGCAGCCGACTCCAGCAGCGCCGCGAAGATTCGTGCAGCCACATATTTAGGCAGCAACGCGTCCAGCAGTGCGGTGGCGTCGTCACCTTCGAACTCGATCTCCGGCCCCACCGCCGATCCCGGCGACTCATCGAGCATGTCGGCACCGAGATCGAGTCGTTCGAGCTCGAATTCCACGTCGATCGGCGCCATCCGGCGAACGACCGGCTGCTGCGACAGCATGGATACGAAACGCGTGTAGACGATGTGCACTTCGTCGAAACCTTCGACGGTGCCCTCGCCGTCTGGCGCAGCGACGAACTCACCCGAACCGGCCAAGAATCCCTCCACCAGATGGCTGGTGGCCGACACCGAGTCCGCGAAGACCGGCTGCTGGGAGAAACCCGACCAGCCGCCGGCAACAGCACGCTCGCGGAAGCTGTAGTAACCGATGCCCTTGCGGCCGAAGACGTAGAGCACCGGCTCCTTGCCCTCCGAGCGCAGCAACGAGAGCAGCTCCTCGGTCTCCTTGAGGACATTGGAGTTGTAACCACCGCACTGACCGCTATCACTGGTCACCACGATAACCGCCGCACGCCGAAGATCTTCCCGCGCGTTGAGTAGCGGAATCGACGCGAGGTGCGCACGACTACCCAGGGTAGCCACCACCGTGGTGATCTCGTCCGAGTAGGGACGAGCCGCGGCAACGCGGGCCTGAGCCTTCGTGATCCGCGAAGTGGCGATCAGCTCCTGCGCCTTGGTGATCTTCTTCGTCGACTCGATCGACTTGATCCGCGAGCGCAGTTCCCGAATGGTCGCCATGACTACTTGGTCTTCTTCGTCACTCGGATCGTCTCGAGCTCGACGTCCTCGGCGGCCAGTGCGTCCGCCTCGACCTCAACGACCCGAGAGCCGTCCGAGGCGATGAAGCCGGCCTTGAAGTTGTTCGTAGCGACCGCGAGCGCAGCCTTGTCTTCCGCGGAGAGCTTCTTGCCACCGGCGATGTTGCTGTAGACGCTCGCCGCGCTGTGGTGCAGGTCGAGCAGCAGCTCACTCTCGAACCGTCGCACATCGCCCACCGGCACCGAGTCCATGAAGCCTTCGCCACACAGGTATAGCGACACGATCTGATCTTCGACGGAGACCGGGCTGAACTGGTCCTGCTTCAGCAGCTCCACCCAGCGCGCACCGCGCTCGAGCTGTGCCTTCGAGGCGGCGTCCAGGTCGGAGGCGAAGGCCGAGAAGGCCTCGAGCTCACGGAACTGCGCCAGTTCCAGACGCAGCGAACCGGAGACGTCCTTGAGTCCCTTGGTCTGGGCGGCGCCACCGACGCGGGATACCGAGATACCGACGTTAATCGCCGGCCGGACGCCCTTGTTAAACAGATCGGACTCCAGGAAGACCTGGCCGTCGGTGATCGAGATGACGTTGGTCGGGATGAACGCCGAGACGTCGTTGGCCTTGGTCTCGATGATTGGGAGACCGGTCATGCTGCCGCCGCCGAGTTCATCGGACAGCTTGGCGCAACGTTCCAGCAGCCGGGAGTGCAGGTAGAAGACATCACCCGGGTACGCTTCGCGGCCCGGCGGGCGACGCAACAGCAGCGAGATGGCGCGGTAGGCCTCAGCCTGCTTGGAGAGATCATCGAAGACGATCAGGACGTGCTTGCCCTGGTACATCCAGTGCTGTCCGAGGGCCGAGCCGGTGTACGGGGC
>NZ_JBAQWU010000222.1:0-11767 GCF_049299075.1 Gordonia sp. (in: high G+C Gram-positive bacteria) | reverse complement strand
ACATCGTCCGAGAGCGTTTGCTCGGCGACCAGTACTCGATGATCGATCCGGGCAGTGCAAATTCCGACATTGTTCACTCCTGTGTCCCGGCACCTCCGGACCCGGCGGGTCCGGTCGCGACAGCGTTGTGCTTCGACCGGCACTTTCTGCCAGTGTGCCCGGCAGCGTCCTACCTCGGCAAGTCTGTTCAGCGCCTGAACTTCACCCCTAGGGGTGAAGACATGACCCACATCGGGGAAATAGTGTTATTTCTGGGCGCCGGATCTGGGCATTGCACAACCCGGATTCCGGCGACCTAACGTCAGTTCGGACCGTGTCCTACAGATTTTTCCACCCCTGAAAGGAATGGACGAATGATTACTCTGGGCGTTGCTTTGCTGATTATTGGATTTATTATCAAGATACCGATCATCTGGACACTTGGCGTCATCGCTGTGGTGATTGGGTTGGTGCTGGTTCTTGCAGGAGTTCTGGGGAGAGAGGTCGGCGGCCGGCGATATTGGTACTGATACCCTGGTCTTAGGTTCTCGTCGATTAATCCGATGGAACCACAAATCGAAAGGAAAGTCTCATGGGCGTTCAAGACAAATTTGAGAACAAGGCAGAAGAGTTGAAGGGTCGAGCCAAGGAGTCCGCAGGTGCTGCGACCGACGACCAAGATTTGAAGAACGAAGGTCGGCTGGATCAGGCCAAGTCGGCGCTCCACAAGGGTGCGGAAAAGCTGAAGGACAAGGCCAATGAGGTAGCCGAGAAGGTTGTCGGCGACGACAACAAGTAGCAACTGACTCGGAAATAGACGGCCGACGCAACGTCGTCGGATTCCGAAGCGAGCCGGCGGGAGTGATGGATCCCCGTCGGCTCGCGCCTCTGCACCACCGGTCTATGCGTGATCCAGCGTCTGCCGTGACCGATCCGGCACGAATCCGTGCGAGACACCCCACAGGACAGCTTGCGTACGCGTCGTGACACCGATCCGCCGGTAGCAACTGCGAATGTGCGTCTTGATCGAGTTGATCGACAACGCCGACCGTTCGGCGATCTCAGCATTGCTCAGACCCTGTGTGATCAACGCGAGCACCTCTGCTTCACGGTGAGTCAGTCCCTCCTCTCGCCCCGGCCAATCTCCGGCGACGATCCGGACAGAGCCATCACCAAGCTGATGTACCTTCTGGTCGCCGCGGTGCACCGATTCGAGGGCGTCGACGAGACGCGTAGCCGACAGCCCCTTTGAGATATACCCGTCGGCGCCGTTGTCAAAAGCCCGGGAAATACGTTCGCTGTCAAAATTCCACGTATAGACGATGGTTCTGCCAATCCGGGGATTGGCGACCAGGTCGCGCACTTGACTACTATCTCCTTGCGGGTTGGCAAAGGAGTCGTACAGCGCAATGTCGACATCTCGGGCGACGTCGGCATTCGCATCCAGCTCGACAACCTGCACGCGCTCTCGATAGCTGCGGATCATTGCTGCCAGGCCCTGAACAACCACCTCGTAGTCATCCACTAGAGCAATCGAGAGAGGTGCCATGAATGCACTATATACCGAATGTCTTCACCCGTGGGGGTGAAGACATTCGGTCTCCGGGACCATAGCGTGAATACAGATCAACTCGTCGCCGCGCTTCGGCGACCGAATGTATTCATCCCCCGTTTCCATGGGGTCTGCGGAAGGATTCATCATGACCGAACCACGAAGATCACCGCGCAGCCGTCGGGGACAGGCCAGTGATTCATCCACTGCATACGCAACCGCTTACCTGACATAATGTATCTTATCGGCACCGAAGTAACGGGAGTTGCATTGAATGCAGACACTCATCCCGTGCGCATGCTTTCCGTGCGTGGGTGTCTGCGCGTACGTGGCGCGCTACCGGCCACCGCCGCGGCGACTACTTTTGCGGCATGTACGCCGCCGGCGGCTGACGAATCCCGTCGCCTGTCGGCCTCCAGGGCCACCGTGAGCCCCGGTCGCAACGAATCCACGCCTGCCCGCCTAGCTTCATCCAACGCGAAATTACGTCACTGTGACGTAATTGTGGAGCATAGTCTCGGTGGATGCCGGAGATCGGTGAAGCCCGGTTCGTGCGCCGGTATGGGCCTACGCTCGAAGGTGGACCAGGCAGAGCCGCCCGCCGATGCGAAGGATTGCCATGTGCCAATACTGCGGATGCCGCGATATGCCACTGCTGCGCGACTACACGGCCGAACACGAACGCGCGACGAACCTCTCCGGCGATGCGGTTCGGGCGCTCGATGCCGCAGATACCATGACCGCGAACCGACTCGCTGCCGCGCTCGCGGACGAACTCCGCTCGCATTGGCAGGGCGAAGAGAACGGGCTGTTTACCCAACTCCTCGAATCCGGCGATGAGTTCGCCGAGTTCATCAACCCGCTGATCGCCGAACACCGGGAACTCGACGCCTTCCTCCGGACAATGGATCTGGACACCTCGGCCGACCAGGAACGATTCCGGAAAGAAGTGTTCGACCTGCGTGAACACATCGCCAAGGAGGAAGACTCACTATTCCCCGCGTCGGTGACGGCGCTGGGCGGTATCCAGTGGGATGCGGCGATCAATGCCTGGCAGCAGGCACATCCGGGGGCGACTCTGCTCGAATCATGACTCTGCTCGAATCATGACTCTGCTCGAATCATGACTCCGCGCTATCGCGGTCCGGCGTCTCCGAGGTTCCAGTAGCGATGCTCTCGCCCTGGAGACCCCACAGAGCTCGCAGTGGCGCAATGACCCACAACCAGCCGCTCGCGACGGCTACCGCACTCGCGGCCACCGCGGCACCCCACCTCGATCCGGTGGCGACCAGCACGACAATCGCCGACGAACCCGCGAGGGCGGCAGCCAGACAGGCCAGGCCACGCAACGAGTCACGGTGCGTCACCGCGACCACGGTGCTCAACTGGTGTCGCCGGAACAGGGCGCGGTGCATGGCCATCGGCGCCAGCAGAAAGATCACGGCTAGCAGACCTGCGGTGACCGTCGCCAGGTAGACGCCGACGCCGACGTCACCGAGCTCACCGAATCTCGACTGAAACGGGATGATCAGCAAAAACCCCGCAAGCACCTGCACGCCAGTCTGCAGCACCCGGAGTTCCTGGACCAGCACGTTGAGGTTGCGGTCGAGTCGCTCGACCGGGGTCTCCCCCCGCGCCCGCGCATCCCATCGATCATCTGACGCCGGATCGATCGGCGGCGGCAGGAGGCGCATACGTCGCCATCGGGAACCCATCTACGAAAGCCTAGTCCGGCCGCAGCCCCTCCCGGCAGTCTTCCCTGCGGACCTCGGCGTTCACGCGTAGATTCGGATCGGAGGCCCTGTTCGGCCGCGGGCCTCAATCCCAGCCCGCCTGCGGCCGGCCCAGGAGGCGCCAGACATGTCCGAACGCATCCCGAACACCACCACCGACTCCGGTGCGCCCGCTGGCAGTGATGAACACTCCCTCACCGTTGGACCGAACGGCCCGATCGTGCTGCACGACCACTATTTGATCGAGCAGATGGCGCAGTTCAACCGGGAACGCATTCCCGAACGTCAACCGCACGCCAAAGGCAGTGGCGCCTTCGGCACCTTCGAGACCACCCACGATGTTTCGGCGTACACCTGCGCGGCCCTCTTCCAGCCCGGCGTCAAGACCGAGATGTTGGCACGCTTCTCCACCGTCGCCGGCGAGCGAGGCAGCCCCGACACGTGGCGTGATCCGCGCGGGTTCGCGCTGAAGTTCTACACCACCGAGGGAATCTACGACCTCGTCGGCAACAACACCCCGGTCTTCTTCATGCGCGACCCGCTGAAGTTTCAGCACTTCATCCGGTCGCAGAAGCGCCGCGCCGACAACAACCTCCGCGACCACGATATGCAGTGGGATTTCTGGACGCTCTCCCCCGAGACCGCCCACCAGGTCACCTGGCTGATGGGCGACCGCGGGATTCCGCGCACCTGGCGGCACATGAACGGATACGGCTCGCACACGTACCTGTGGGTCAACGCCGAGGGCGTCAAGCATTGGGTCAAATACCACTTCATCTCCGACCAGGGCGTCGAGTGCTTCACCCAGGACGAGGCCGACGAGATGGTCGGTCGGGAGACCGACTTCCACACCAAGGATCTGTTCGAGGCGATCAGCCGCGGCGAGAACCCGAGCTGGACCCTCAAAGTGCAGCTAATGCCGTTCGCCGACGCGGCCGACTACCGCTTCAATCCGTTCGACCTGACCAAGGTGTGGCCGCACGGCGACTACCCGCTGCAGGACGTCGGCACGATGACCCTGCACGCCAATCCGGTGGACCATCATTCCCAGATCGAGCAGGCGGCGTTCGCCCCGAGTCACGTGGTCCCCGGGATCGGTTTCAGTCCGGACAAGATGCTACTCGGTCGGATCTTCTCCTATCCCGACGCCCATCGCGCCCGGCTGGGCGCGAACTTCATGCAGATTCCGGTCAATCGTCCGGTCAACGAGGTGCACAGCTACTCCAAGGATGGCGCTATGCGCATCGACCTGGCGTCCGATCCGGTCTATGCGCCCAACTCCAAGGGCGGCCCCGCCGCGAACTACTCCGGCCAAGCCGAGCCCCAGTGGGCCGCCGACGGCGAGCTCCTCCGCAGCGCTTACACCTTGCACGCCCAGGACGACGACTGGGGCCAAGCAGGCACCATGGTTCGCGACGTCTTCGACGATGCGGCGCGCGAACGCTTCGTCAGTAATGTGGCCGGGCATCTGCTCGATGGCGTCACCGAGCCGGTCCTGGCGCGGGCCTTCGACTACTGGCGCAACGTCGATCCCGACATCGGCGCTCGCATCGAGGCTGCCGTCCGAGCCTGCTGAGCACGGCGCCGCGGCCCGGTAGGTTGGCGGGATGAGTGTGCGCGCGGGAATCATCGTCACCGGGACCGAGGTCCTCAGCGGGCAGATCGCCGACCAGAACGGGCCGTGGGTCGCCGCTCGGCTCCTTGAGCTCGGGATCGACGTCGCGCACGTGACGATCTGCGGGGATCGCCCGGCCGATATGCTCAGCCAACTGCGTTTCCTCACCGATGAACGCGTCGACCTGATCGTCACCACCGGTGGCCTCGGCCCGACGGCCGACGACCTCACCGTCGCCATCGTCGCCGAGTACTGCGGCCGGCCCCTGCACGACGATCCCGCGCTGGCCGACGCGATCGCCGCGATCATCCGGAACTGGCGGGGCTACCTCCCCTCCGCCGAGCTGCCCGTCGCGCTGGCCGCCGCTGTCGCCAAGCAGGCGAAGGTGCCCGACGGCGCCACCCCGATCCCACCCACCGGTACCGCGCCCGGCGTGGCCCTACCGCCGCGCGATGAGATACCGACCATCCTGATTCTTCCGGGACCGCCGCACGAACTCCAGAAGATGTGGCCCACCGCCCTGACCACCGGCGAGCTGAGTCGCGTGCTGGCCCAGTCTGACGACATCATCCACGAGTCCCTCCGTGCCTACGGTCTGTCCGAACCCGACCTCGCCGAGACGCTCCGCCGCGCTGAGCACGAGCTGCCCGGGTACCACCGGCTCGAACTCACCACGTGTATGCGGGGCGGCGAACTCGAGATCGACGCACGACTCCCCCGGTTCGCCGCTAGCGACTACGCCGCGTTGAAATCCCTTCTGCTGCACGAGCATTCGACCAAAGTGTTCTCGACGGACGGACGGACGCTCGACGACCTGCTTGCTGATTCCTTCGCTGGCCGAACCATCGCGACAGCGGAGTCGTGCACCGGCGGAATGATCGCCGCACGCCTCACCGACCGGGCGGGATCGTCGGCGTACACCCTCGGCGGCATCGTCTCCTACGCGAACGAGGTCAAGATCGGCGTCCTCGGGGTGGACGCCGCGCTGATCGGCGACCTCGGCGCGGTCAGCGAACCGGTCGCCGCCGCGATGGCTGACGGTGCGCGCCGGGTGACCGGCGCCGACATCGCCGTCTCCACCAGCGGTATAGCCGGACCCGGCGGGGCGGTGCCCGGCAAACCGGTCGGCACCGTCTGCTTCGGTCTGGCGATCGATGGCCGCCAGACCACCACCTGCACCCGCCAGTTCCCCGGTGACCGCACCCTGGTGCGCACGCTGGCCACCACGTTCGCCCTGCACCTGGTGCTCGATGCACTCACCCGGTGAGACTCACCAGTAGCGGACGCGCAGGCCCGCTCCCGTGCCAGAATCAGATCAGCCGGTCACACAGAGAGGCGCCGATGTCGACCAGAATCACCGCACTGGATCTACCCGCAAGCGACCTGAGCGAATCGACGCAACGGTACTTCGCCATCTGCGAAGAGAAACTCGGGATGGTGCCCAACGTCCTGCAGGCCTACTCCTTTGATGAGGCCAAACTCAACGCCTTCACCGCAATGTACAACGACCTCATGCTCGGCGAATCGGGCCTGAGTCAGCTCGAGCGAGAAATGATCGCTGTCGTGGTCTCCTCGGTGAACAAGTGCTACTACTGTCTCACCGCGCACGGCGCCGCCGTCCGCCAACTGTCCGGCGATCCGCACCTCGGTGAACTGATGGTGATGAACTTCCGGGCCGCGCAGCTCCCGGCCCGGCAGCGCACCATGCTGGAATTCGCGGAGAAGCTGACCGAGGTACCGGCCAAGGTGGATGAAACCGACCGTCAGGCACTACGCGACGCGAGCTTTTCCGACCGGGACATCTGGGACATCTCCTCGGCGGCGGCCTTCTACAACATGACCAATCGCATGGCGAGCGCCGTCGATATGCGGCCGAATCTCGAGTACGCGAGCCAGTACCGCTAACCGAAGGCCAGAGACCATGGCAGACCCCATCCCCTTTGATTTCGACGACTCCACCGGCCGCAGCCTGGCCGCATACCATTGGCCATCGGGCGGCGCTCCGCGCGCGGCGGTCTTGTTGGTTCACGGGATGGGCGAGCATGCGCTGCGTTATCAGGCTTTCGCCGAAGCCCTTGCGGACGCGGGTTTCGCCGTCTATGCCTACGACCAGCGTGGACACGGGTCATCGATCCACGATGACGAGGATCCCGGAACGATCGGCGCGATGGGCTGGACGCATCTGGTCGACGACATCGTGGAATTCGCCGCGGTGATTCGCGAGGAGCACCCGGACTGCCGCGTCGGCGTCGTTGCGCACTCTATGGGCTCGTTTGCCACTCAGCAGACACTGCTCCGCGCGCCGCGCGCCTTCGACGCGATCGTCTTCAGTGGCACTGCCGCCCTGGACCTCCTGGAGCCGGCGCTGGATCTCTCTGGGCCGCTGGACCTGTCCGGCTTCAACACCGCCTTCGAGCCAGCCCGTACCGACTTCGACTGGCTCAGCCGCGACGAAGAGCAGGTTGATCGCTACATCGACGATGCGCGGTGCGGTTTCGGGATCGATCTCGATGCCACCGTCGCCATGTTCGCCGGTGCCCGCCTGCTGGCCGACCCCGCCGCGCTCACGTCGGTGCCGCCGACGCTCCCCGTCCTGGTCGCCGTCGGCGACGCCGACCCGGTCAACGCCGCGCTGGCCCTGGTGCACCCGCTGATCGACCGGCTCCGGACCGCCGGCCTGCGCGATGTGACGCAGATCGTCTACCCCGGTGCCCGGCACGAGATCCTGAACGAAACCAACCGTGCCGAGGTGGTTGGCGATCTGGTCGGCTGGCTGACCGCCCGCCTGACCTGAGAGACGAACCAACGTCCCTCGGGTACTCTGAGACAGAGTTGCCTATTTGTCTCAACCGCAGGAGTTTTCGATGCCCGAGACCGCCCCGCTCATCCCCCGCAGGCACCCCGACTCCCGGCGCCCGATTCCCGCCGGGGTCGCCCTCATCGGCCGACTCCTCGGTATCCGCGGTCCCGACGACGCCCGCTTCGCGCGGCTCGGCGAACTCCTGATGGCTGGCGACCCGGACATGGACCAATTCGCCGAGTGGATGTCCGGTCGCCAGGACGTCCGCCCCTTGTTCGAACAAGCTCTGGCCACCGGTATCGACAGCGTCGAGCACGCCCCGACCGAACTCAAAGAACTGTTCGCGCGCCTGGAGAACACCCCCGACTGGGTCGACCATGCGCAGCTGGAGATCGCAGCGGCCGCCATGCGCAGCGGCGGCTCCGACGGCCTCGCGATCGCCCGCGACGTCGCCCTGCTCGGCGGCTACCAGTTCGCCGGATTCAATCAGACCCTGCTGCGCACCGGCGCACTGGAGAAGGGCTCCACCGCGCGCTTTGCCGAAACCTCTGAGTGGGCGATGGACGTGATCTCCCCCGGCGGACTCGATCTGTTCGGCGCCGGGTACCGCTCCACCATCCGCGTGCGCTTCATCCACTCGATGGTGCGCCGCCACGTCGCGGCGATGCACGACTGGGACCCGGCCGAGTGGGGCCTGCCGATCAACCAGACCGATATGGCCGCCACCATCGTCGGCTCCCTAGTCGCACCCACGCTGGGCGGGGCATCCATGGGCTTGATCAACCGGCCGCACGAGTACCGCGCCGTCGCCCATCTGACGCGGTATGTCGGCTGGTTGATGGGTATCGACGACGAGCTGCTGCCCACCGATTTCCGCGATTGCGTGCGCCTTCTGACGCACACCTCGGCCGCGCTCGCCACCCCCGATGAGACCAGCAAGCGACTGGCCAAGCCGATGGCCGACGATCCGCTGCAGTGGCACTATGCCCGATTCGCCCCCATGCGCCGACGCCTGTCCCGCTCCAAACACCTCTCCATCAGCGTCGCCCTGCTCGGCCGCCGGGCCATGGCCCGACTCGGGCTGCCCACCGGCACCATTCCGTGGTATCCGGTGCTGGTCTTCCCGCGCAACCTGGTGTGGTCCGTCATCGGCCTACATCCCCGCGGTCGGCAGGTGACCGCCCGCCTGGGCGACCGCGACGCCCGGGCTTTCCTCGCCGTCATGACCGAGGCTCCGGCCACCATCGGCGCCTCCACCACCGTCGCCGATCACGTCGCCTAACCCGCGAATTGGCGGCACCGCCGCGGCAGGGTTAGTGTGCGCTATGGCGACAGACACATTCCGGCTCGACGGTCAGGTAGCAATCATCACCGGCGCGGGCCGCGGCCTGGGTGCGGCAATCGCCCGAGGACTGGCCGAAGCCGGTGCCGATGTCGTAATCTCCGCGCGCACCGCTGACGACCTGGAGCAGGTGGCCGCCGAGATCGGCGAGATCGGCCGCCGCGCTGTCGTGGTGCCGCTGAACCTCGTCGCCGACGACCCCGCCCCCCTGATCGAGGCCGCCATCGCCGAATTCGGCCGGCTCGACATCGTGGTCAATAACGTCGGCGGCGCCATGCCCAAGCCGTTCCTGGACACGAGCGTCCGCGAGCTCGTGGGGTCGTTCGCCTTCAATGTCGGCACGGCGCACGGTCTGTTGCTGGCTGCCGTCCCGCATCTCTTGGCCGGCGACGGCGGCTCGGTCATCAACATCACCTCCTCGATCGGGCGGCTCAGCGATCGCGGTTACCTGACCTACGGCACCGTCAAGGCAGCCTTGACGCACTACACCGAACTCGCCGCGCAGGATCTCAGCCCGCGGATCCGGGTCAACGCGATCGCCCCGGGCGCCGTCCACACTGCCGCCCTGGACTGGGTGGCGGCCGATGAGACGATGCGCGGCCAGATCGAGGCGGCCACTCCGATGCGGCGCCTCGGTCTCCCCGAAGAGATCGCGGCCGCAGCCGTCTACCTCGCCTCTCCCGCGGCGGCCTACGTGACCGGCACGGTCCTCGCCGTGGACGGCGGCATCACCGCACCGAACTTCCGCTTGCCCCTGCCCGACCTGAGCTGACCCGAAGGAGAACGCTGTGACGATCGCTGACGACCGGTGGGGCATCGAGCAGGTCAAGTACCGGTATCTGCAGGCCGTGGACACCCGGGACTGGGACTTGTTCGCCACGACTATCACCGACGACGTGCAGGCCGGCTACGGCTCCAAGGTCGACGGTAAGGCGCTGCACTTCACCGGGGCCACCGAACTCACCGCCTATCTCCGCGGCGCCCTGCCGCCGACCATGGCCACTGAACACCGGGTGGACCACCCGATGATCACGGTCGACGGCGACGAGGCCAGTGCCACCTGGTACCTGCAAGACAAAGTGCTGATACCCGAGTACGACGTGCTGATCATCGGCGCCGCGTTTTACGCTGATCGCTACCGGCGGACCGCCGATGGCTGGCGCATCTGTGCCACCGGCTACGAGCGGACGTTCGAAGCAGTCGGCACCCTCAGCGCGGCCGGATTGAAGGTGCGATTGGGTCCGGCGATCATCACGCCCTGACCTCACACGCCCGCGGGAATCAGTCGCGGCACCAGCCGCATCAGCACCACGATTGCACCACCCCGGCCAAAGGAACACCGGCCAAAGTCACACCGGCCACGATTGCCGACAGGTCGCTAGCGCGCGGTCGGCGTCGCCCTGACGTCTACGCGGGCGGCAGCGCGATGTACTTCACGTTGAGGTATTCCTCGATACCTTCGCTGCCGCCTTCGCTGCCGAAGCCCGAGTGCTTGATGCCGCCGAACGGTGCGGCCGCATCGGAGATCACACCGCGGTTCACCCCGACCATCCCGGCCTGCAGTCGCCGCGCGACGCGCTGGGTGCGCGCCAGGGACTCGGTGTAGAAGTACGACGCGAGCCCATACGGTGTGCTGTTCGCGAGTTCAATCGCCTCGTCGTCGGTGTCGAATCCGACGACTGCGGCCACCGGGCCAAAAATCTCCTCGCTGCGGATCAGCGCACCCGCCGGGATCTCGTCGAGCACCGTCGGCGCGTAAAAACAGCCCGGACCGGCCACCCGGTGCCCACCGGTGCGCACCCGCGCGCCCTGCTCGACGGCGTCGTCCACCAGTCGTGTGATTGAGTCGAGCTGACGCTCATTGATGATCGCGCCGAGCTGTGCGGCGGCGTCCCAACCCGGGCCGACGGCCATCGCGGCGACCCGAGCGGTGAGGCGGTCGGTGAACTCCTCGCGAATCGAGTTCTGCACGTAGATGCGGTTCGCCGCGGTGCACGCCTCGCCGCCGTTGCGCATCTTGGCGGCCATCGCGCCATCGAGCGCCGCCGCCAGGTCGGCGTCGTCGAAGACCAGGAACGGGGCGTTGCCACCCAGCTCCATCGAGGTCCGCAACAGCTGGTCGGCGGACTGTGCGACGAGCGCTTTACCCACCCCGGTCGACCCGGTGAACGAGACCTTGCCAAGCCTGCTATCGGCCATCAGATGCGCCACGACTCCGACCGAATCGGTGGACGGCAGCACCGACAGCACCCCGGGCGGAAGGCCAGCGTCGGCGAAAGCCTGCGCCAGCAGCAGCATGGTCAGCGGGGTGTCCACCGACGGTTTGACGATCATCGTGCACCCGGCAGCCAGGGCCGGACCGATCTTGCGGGTGCCCATCGCCAGCGGGAAGTTCCACGGTGTCACCGCCAAGCACATACCTACCGGCTCCTTGGTCACCAGGATCTCGCCGTTGCCCGCCGGCGCGGTGGCCGTGCGCCCGCCGATACGGACCGCTTCCTCGGCGAACCAGCGCAGAAACTCGGCACCGTAAGCCACCTCACCGCGACTCTCGGCCAACATCTTGCCCATCTCCAGCGTCATCACCAGGGCGAACTCGTCCGCCCGCTCGGTGACCAGATCGAAGGTCCGGCGCAGAATCTCCGAACGCTCCCGCGGCGGCGTGCCTTCCCAGGCGGCGGCGGCCGTGGCCGCCGAATCCAGGGCGGTGCTCGCATCCGCGGTGCTCGCATCGGCAACCGTCGCC
>NZ_JBAQWU010000221.1:0-5956 GCF_049299075.1 Gordonia sp. (in: high G+C Gram-positive bacteria) | reverse complement strand
GTGTCGGCAGCGCGGTGCCCGGGCGCAGCCTGCAGTCGATGGCGGCAAAGTCACGGTCGTCCGCGCCGACGGCCAGCAGATCCAGGATGGTACCGGTCGACGACGGCATCACCGGCTGCGCGAGCAGCGTGACGATGCGGATCACCTCGGCGCACACATAGAGCACCGTGCCGGTCCGCGCCAGGTCGGTCTTGGCCAGCTTCCACGGCTCCTGCGCGGAGATGTACCGGTTGGTGGCGGCCAGCGTCGACCAGAGCGCCTCCAGACCGAGGTGGATAGCCTGGTTGTCGAAGTGCTCGCGCACCGTGGCCAGCAGCCCGTCGGTGGTGGCCAGCAGGGCGGAATCGGCGTCGGTGAAGGCTCCCGGCTCCGGCAGCACCGAATCGAAGTATTTGCCGATCATGCTCAGCGTGCGCTGCGCCAGGTTGCCGTACTCGTTGGCCAGGTCGGCGTTGATACGCGCGACAATGGCCTCGGTCGAATATGAGCCGTCCTGGCCGTAGGGCACCTCGCGGAGGAAGAAGAAGCGGACCGGGTCGACACCGAAGGCGTCGATGAGCGAATCCGGGTCGATCACGTTGCCGATCGATTTGCTCATCTTCTGGCCCTTGTTGAACAGGAAGCCGTGCGCGAAGACACGCTTGGGCAGTTCCAGGCCCGCGCTCATCAGGAACGCCGGCCAGTACACACAGTGGAACCGGATGATGTCTTTGCCGATGATGTGCAGGTCGGCCGGCCAGAAGCGGGCGAAGGTCGCCTCGTCGCCGGGGTAACCGGCGCCGGTGAGGTAGTTGGTCAAGGCATCGACCCAGACGTACATGACGTGGCCGTCGCCGTCGGGCACCGGCACTCCCCAGTCGAAGGTGGTGCGCGAGATCGACAGGTCCTTCAAGCCGCCGGCAACAAAACTGGCGACCTCGTTGCGGCGCGCATCCGGACCGATGAACTCCGGATGGTCGCGGTAGAGCGCGGTCAGCTTGTCCTGGTATGCCGAGAGCCGGAAAAAGTAGGTCTGCTCTTGCGTCCAGGTGAGCACATGGCCGTTCTCGGTGGCGATGCGCTCGCCGGTGTCATTCACCGAGGTGTCGTCGTTGTTGACAAAGGTTTCGTCGCGCACGTCATACCAGCCGGAATACGAGTCCAGGTAGATATCGCCGCGCGCGGCCATCGCATTCCAGATCTCTTCCGAAGCGCGGTGATGGTCGGCGTCGGTGGTTCGGATGAACCGGTCGAAACTGGACCCGAGCCGCTCCTGCAAGCGCTGGAAGCGGTCGGAGTTTCGGCGGGCCAGCTCGCCGGTCGCGATGCCTTCGGCCTCGGCGGTCTGCTGCATCTTCTGGCCGTGCTCGTCGGTGCCGGTGAGGAACCGGACGTCGAAACCGTCGAGCCGCTTGAAGCGGGCCAGGGTGTCGGCCGAGATGTACTCGTAGGCGTGCCCGATGTGCGGGGCGCCGTTCGGGTACGCGATGGCCGTGGTGAGGTAAAAGGCAGGGCGCATAGTGACTAGCAGGATACCGCCTACTCCGATGCGCGTCGGTACGGTGCGCACCCGATCGGTGCTTCCGGCGGTACCAGGTTGGCCAACACTGGAATCGGCTTCACGACCGGGGTGTCACTGAGCACGAAACTCTCCCCGAAATGGGCCAATTCGATCGGTGGACCGTCGAGCAGTCGGTAGGTGGCCTGATCGTTGTCGACGGCGACAACGAGTCGGGACTCCCGCACAACCATGCGGAAAGACATGTAGTTCAGCCGCGACGGCAGGCGCGGGGCGAAAGTGATGTTGCCGCCGAAGTCACGCATGCCGCCGAAGCCGGCGACACAGTCGGTCCAGGCTCCAGCCAGTGCCGCGATGTGTAGACCGGACGAGACATTGTTGTGCAGGTCGTGCAGGTCGGTGAAGACCGACTCGCCGAGCAGATCGTAGGCCAGATCCAGGTAGCCGACCTCGGCTGCGGAGACCGCCTCGCAGCACGCCGACAGCGACGAATCGCGCACGGTGATCGGGTAGTAGTAGTCGAAGATCTTGCGCTTCTCGTCGAGAGTGAAACGGTCGCCGAACAGGTAAGTCGCGAAGACCAGGTCGGCCTGCTTCACCACCTGCTTGCGGTACAGGTCGAAGTAGGGGTAGTTCAGCAGCAGCGGGTAGCGGTCCTGCGACGCGGTGAAATCCCACTGGTCGAGGAGCGTGAACGCTTCGCACTGCTGGTACACGCCCGCTTCGTCGTCATAGGGGATCGTCATGTGATCGGCGCACGACGACCAGTACGCGGTCTCGTCGTTGGTGACACCCAGATCTTTGGCCACGGTCGGCTGCCGGTGCACCGCGGTCACCGCATCCCGGAGTGCTTGTGCGGCCGCAAGATTGGTGAACACGTTGTTGTTGATGACCGCCGTGTACTCGTCGGGGCCGGTGACGCCGTCGATCCGGAACCTGCCGCGCAGATCGTGGTGGCCGAAACCGGCGAAGAAGCGGGCAATCTCGACGAGTAGTTCAACGCCGCATTCGATCTCGAAGGCCTCGTCGTTGGTAGCCCTCAGGTATCGGCCGGTGGCGTTGGCGATGTCGGCCGAGACGTGGACGCCCGCGGTGCCGGCCGGCCAGTAGCCGGAACACTCCTCGCCGTCGATGGTGCGCCAGGGGAACATGGCGCCGGTCTGGGCGAGTTCGGCCGCGCGTGCCTTCGCCTTATCCAGAGTGCTGTGTCGCCAGCGGAGTTCCTCCCCGGCCGCGCCGGGCACCGTATAGGTGAGCATCGGGAGAATAAAGCTTTCGGTGTCCCAGAAGGTATGGCCGTCGTAGCCGGGGCCGGTGAGTCCCTTCGCCGGGATCTGCCTGGACTGGCCGCGCGCGCCCGCCTGCAGCACGTGGAAGAGCGAGAAGCGCAGCGCCTGCTGAAGTTCGGGATCGCCGTCGAGCTCGATGTCGGCGTCGCGCCAGAACTCGTCGAGATACTCGGCCTGCTCGGCTTTGAGTGCGTCCCAACCGGTTTCGGCTGCCATCGCGAGCGCGGCCTGTACCTGCGAATGGAGTGCGGGGACGCTGCGCCGGGCGGACCAGCCGTAGGCGAGGTACTTGGTGAGGACCAGCTTGCTGCCCTCGGGGACGGTCGCGGCGACTGTCAGCCGGGCTAGATCGCCTTCGGCGTGGATGGAGGTATCGGCGTTGCCGGGCAGATTCAGCTCGTGACTCATCGCGGCAGCCACGGTGAGGCCAGACTTTTTGGTGTGGTGCACCAGCGCGGCACTGGTGCCGTCGCAGTCGGCGAGGGCGGCCACGAGGGGGCTGTCGAGGGCCGCGGCCAGACGCGGATCGTTGTCCGGCAGCGGTAGCGGCTCGTTGGCCAGCAGATCGGACTGCAGTACCAGCTTCATGTCCTCGCCGATGGGCTCCACCTCGTAGCGGATGGCCACGATGGTCCGCTTGGTAAAGCTCACCAGCCGCTCGCTCTTGATGCGCACCGTGCGACCGGTCGGGGAGGTCCACAGGGTGCTGCGGCGCAGAGTGCCGGTGCGAAAGTCCAGGCACCGTTCGTGGTCGACGGTCCGGCCGTACCGCAGATCCATCGGCTCGTCCTCGACCAACAGCCGGATGATCTTGCCGTCGGTCACATTCACCACGGTCTGCCCGGATTCGGGATAGCCGTAGCCGCTTTCGGCGTACGGCAGGCCGCGCAGTTCGAAGAATCCATTGAGGTACGTCCCCGGCTGGACCACCGGCTCGCCCTCGTCGAAGGTGCCGCGCAGACCGATGTGCCCATTGGAGAGGGCAAAGAGTGTCTCGGTGCGGCCCAGCATCTCGACATCCATGCCGCGCCAGCACAGCTGCCACGGGTTGATGTCGAAGCCCTGCACCGGATGGTGCCCGTGCGCCGGGATATGGGTGACGTCGCTGTGGCTCGACGTATCGCCGTGCGTGGTGTGCGACAACTCGGTCATGTCGGCTCCTACAGAAGCTCGTCTAGGTCGGTGACGACAACACTGGCGCCCGCCGCCATCATGGACTCGGCCTGGTTCCCGCCGACGCGATCGATACCGACGACGTAGCCGAAGTCGCCGGCTGCACCGGCCTGGACACCGGAAATGGCGTCCTCGAAGACGGCCGCCTGGGCGGGTGTCGCACCCATCAGCTCCGCACCGCGCAGGTACGAGTCCGGGGCGGGCTTCCCGTTCAGGTTCTCTTCGACGATGGTGTTGCCGTCGACCCGCTCCTCGACGAAGCCGGTCAACCCGGCGGCCTCCAGGACGGCGGCACCGTTCTTGCTTGAGGTGACCACGGCAATGCGCAGGCCGGCATCGCGGGCGGCGTTCAGGTAGCGCACCGAGCCCGGGTACGGGTCCACGCCGCGCGCCACCTCAGCCACAAAGAGCGCGTTCTTCGCGGCACCGATCCCTTCGGCGACGTCGTCGGGTACGACGATCCCGCGCGCCGCCAGGAAGGTTCGTACCCCGTCCATGCGCGGACGGCCGTCGACGTAGTCGAGGTAGTCCTGTTCGGTGAACGGCGGCTGATCGACCTGGGTGGACAGAAAGGCGTCGAAGGCCTCGGTCCAGGCCGCGCGGTGCGCGGTGGCGGTCGTGGTGAGCACGCCGTCGAGGTCGAAGAGCGCGACGGTGATCTGAGCGGGCAGTCCTAGCACGAACAGAACGCTACCCTTTTCGGTGTGACTGAGCAGGAGAAGGAACTGTCTGCGAAGCAGATTCGTCAACGTCGGCGGCGGGAGCCGCCGCCGGACCCCGCGCCGCTGCCCGGATTGGTCGATGCACACACGCATTTGGCGGCTTGCGGCGGTCGCGATCGCGCAACGGTTTCGGCGATCGTCGACCGTGGCGCGGCCGTCGGCGTCGGACAGGTGGTGACCGTCGCCGACGATATGGTCGACGCCCGATGGGCGGTGCAGGCCGCGCACTGGGACGAGCGCGTCTTTGCCGCGGTCGGGCTGCACCCGACCCACGCCGACGACCTCGATGAGGCTGCGCGCGCCGAACTCGAAGCTATGGTCACCGATGATCGGGTCGTGGCGGTGGGCGAGACCGGGCTCGACTACTACTGGACGGTGCACTCGTCGACGTGCGCCGATCCGGCGGTGCAGCGGGACGTCTTTGCCTGGCACATTGACTTGGCCAAGCGGTCCGGGAAGCCGCTGATGATTCACAACAGGGGGGCCGACCGGGACCTGCTCGACGTGCTCGCGGCCGAGGGTGATCCGGAATCGGTGATCATGCACTGCTTCTCCGGCGACGCTGCGATCGCGCGCGAATGCGTCGACCGCGGCTACTTGCTGAGCTTTTCCGGGACTGTGACCTTCGTCAATGCGGGCGAGCTTCGCGAAGCGGCCACACTGACGCCGCGCGATCAACTCTTGGTGGAGACCGATGCGCCCTTTTTGACCCCGCATCCCTACCGTGGCCAGCCGAATCAGTCGTATTGCCTGCCGTACACCGCACGCGGATTGGCTGCGGTTCGCGGTGTTCCGGCGGAGGAGCTGGCACCGGTCTTGGGCGCGAACGCGCAACGTGTTTATCGGCTACCGTTGCGGTAAGCACCCCCGGTTCGTTACCGTACTGTGACCCCCCGGTCGGGACGGTGGGACTGATTTGGTAGGTAGGTATATCCGCGATGTCTGTTTTTAAGCGCATTAACGCGACCGATTCCGTCGGCGCCCGTGCGGTTACCGGTGCGCTGCTGGCCACGGTGGCGGCCGGTGGGGTGACCGGAGCCCTCATGCACAAAGAGTTGACCCTGAGCATCGACGGGCAGACGCGCGATATCTCCACCATGGCCTTTTCGGTGGAGACCGTTCTCGCCGAAAACGGCGTCGAGCCGGCGCCCGGCGACCAAGTGAGCGCCGAGCTGTCTAGCACCCCGCGCGGCGGCCAGGTCCTCACGGTCAACCGGCTCAAGGAAGTCGAGCTCAAGGTCGACGGCCAGCCGCAGATCGTCAAGACCCACAAG
>NZ_JBAQWU010000220.1:0-4698 GCF_049299075.1 Gordonia sp. (in: high G+C Gram-positive bacteria) | reverse complement strand
GCCCTGAATAGTGCGATCGACGCCGAGAATGCGGCAATCTTCACCTACGGGGTCAGCACCGCGTTCATCGGTTCCGGTGAGCGCCGCGCCGTCGGTGACTTCGTTGCCGCACACCGGGTTCGACGCGATGAGCTGATCGCCGACCTGCTCGCGGCGGGCGGCACGCCTCCGATCGCTGCCGCCGGATACACGCTGCCGGTGCAGATCACCGATCCGGAGTCGGCCACCACCGTCCTCCTCGATGCCGAGGAGGAGTGCGCCCGCGCCTACCGGGCGATGGCCGAGCAGGTCGACACCGCCGAACTGCGTCGGCGTGCCGTGGACGGCCTCACCGACAGCGCCGTGCGCGCCGCCCACTGGCGCGGCGCCCTGGGCCAGACGCCAGTCACTGTCGCCTTTCCCGGCGCGGCGACGTCGTCGTAACCGGCCACTGACCGCCGCCGACTCATATCGCGTGTGGTGCCCAGTGTCGCGCGTCGTGCACGACGTGCGACATTAGGCACCGCGCGCAGCAATGCGGGACTGTCAGCCGCGGACCGCCGCGAGGATCTGTTCGCGTGCTGCGGCGATCGGCACCGCGGTCGCCTCGCCAGTGGCCCGGTCGCGGATCTCCACGGTGCCCTCGGCCCAGCCGCGGCCGACCACGACCACGGTCGGCATGCCGAGCAGTTCAGCATCCTTGAACTTCACGCCTGGTGAGGCCTTGCGCTCGTCGAACAGCACCTCCAGGCCCGCGGCGTCGAGGTCGGCGGCCAGCTGATGGGCCCCGGCTACGGCAGCTTCGTCCTTGTTAGCGATCACCAGGTGCACGTCGTACGGCGCCACCTCGCGTGGCCAGACCAGCCCCTTGTCGTCGTGACGCTGCTCGGCGAGCACCGCAACCAATCGCGAGACACCCAGACCGTAGGAGCCCATGGTCACCCGCACCGGCTTGCCGTTCTCGCCCAGCACATCGAGGTCGAAGGCGTCGGCGTATTTGCGGCCGAGCTGGAAGATGTGACCGATCTCGATACCGCGGGCGGATTCCAGCACCCCCGCCCCGTCCGGCGACCGATCGCCGGCCCGCACCTCGGCGGCCTCGATCACCCCGTCCGGGGTGAAGTCGCGGCCAGCCACCAAATCGACGACGTGCTGACCGGGCACATCGGCGCCGGTGATCCACCGGGTACCGGTCACCACGCGGGGGTCGGCCAGATAGGTGAACCCGGCCTCCTGCACGCCCTTCGGGCCGATGTAGCCGCGGACCAGCGCCGGATTGGCGGCAAAGTCGGCGTCGGTGAGCAGCTCGACCTCGGCCGGCTCCACCGATGCCTCCAGCCGCTTGAAATCCACTTCACGGTCGCCGGGGATACCGATCGCGGTGATCGCCCAGTCGCCGCCGGGCTGGCGGATCTTGACCAGGATGTTCTTGAGGGTGTCGGCCGCGGTCACCGCGCCCTCCAGCGCACCGTTGGCCCAGTCGACCAAGGTCGCGATAGTCGGCGTCGCCCCCGTCTCGTGCACCGAGACCGCGGGCAAACCGTCGATCGGCAGCGACGCGGGTACCGGCGTCACAACAGCCTCGACGTTCGCGGCGTAACCAGACTCGACGCAGCGCACGAAGGTGTCCTCGCCCACCTCGCATTCGGCCAGGAACTCCTCGGAGGCGCTGCCGCCCATGGCACCGGAGGTGGCGGCCACAATCACGTACTGCACCCCGAGACGGTCGAAAATCCGCTGGTAGGCGGCGCGGTGCAGAGCGTACGACTGCGCGAGACCCTCGTCGGTCGTGTCGAATGAGTAGGAGTCCTTCATCACGAACTCGCGGCCACGCAGCAGACCGGCGCGGGGGCGCTCTTCGTCGCGATACTTTGTTTGGATCTGGTACAGGATCACCGGCAAATCCTTGTACGAGGAGTACTCGGCCTTGACCAGCTGGGTGAACAGTTCCTCGTGCGTGGGGCCGAGCAACATGTCGTTGCCCTTGCGGTCGGCGAGCCGGAACAGGTTGTCGCCGTACTCGGTCCACCGACCGGAGGTCTCGTACGGCTCGCGCGGCAGCAGCGCGGGCAGCAGAATCTCCTGGGCACCGATGGCATCCATCTCGCGTCGCACGACGTCCTCAATCTTGCGGAAGACCCGCAACCCGAGCGGCAGCCAGGTGTAGATACCCGGCGCCGCGCGACGGATGTATCCGGCCCGGACCAGCAGCTTATGGCTGGACACCTCGGCGTCGGCGGGGTCGTCGCGCAGCGTGCGCAGGAACAGGGTCGACATACGCGTGATCACACCGCGCAGTTTAGCCCCGAACGCCGCTCGCTACGGTGGTCGGGTGCGCGTCCTCCTCCCCCCTTCCGAAACCAAGTCCGACGGCGGCTCCGGCGCACCCTTGGACTTCGATCACCTCTGTCTGCCGGAGCTCAATCCGGTGCGCCGCCGCCTCGCTGGCGCGATCGTCGAGCTGGCCGCTGATCTCGATGCCTCCCAGCGAGCCCTCGGACTCGGGAAGACGCAGCTCGCCGAGGTCGACCGCAATGCCGATCTGCTGCAGTCCCCGACCCGGCCGGCCATCGAGCGTTACACCGGTGTGCTCTACGACGCCCTGGACTACCGCGGCCTCACCCGCGCATCCAAGGCGAAGGCCGCCGCGCGGCTGATGATCGGCTCGGCACTGTTTGGCGTGGTGGGGGCGACCGACCCGATTCCGGCGTATCGGCTCTCCGGCGGCTCCAAGCTGCCCGGTTTCGGCACGCTGGCCTCGGTCTGGAAGCCGGTGCTCCCCCCCGCGCTGGAGTCGATCGACGAGTTCGTCGTCGATCTACGATCGGGTGCGTACCTGACCCTCGGCCCGGCGCGCGGCGCCGTGACCGCGACAGTCGTCACCGAGGCGCCGGACGGCTCCCGCACGGTGGTCAGTCACTTCAACAAGCACTACAAGGGGCTAATCGCCCGCGATCTGGTGACCACCCGCGCGACGGTGAACGACATCAACAAGCTCGCCGCCGTCCTGTCCGACGCCGGTCAGCGCGTGGAAATCACCTCTCCCACCGAGATCACCGTGGTGACTGCATGAAGATTCCGGCCCCGATCATCAATGAGCCAGCCCTCTACGACCTCACCGACGACGACGCCGCCTGCATCGAGGCCGGCGCCGTGCACGAGGCCCGCCGATACACCGAGGCCGATCTCGCCGACCGCGAGCTGTCCGGGACCGAGTTCAGCGTCTGCGAGTTCCGCGGCCTGCACGTCGATGACGCGCAACTCCTCGGCGCGCGGTTCACCGAAACGCGGATCGCGCGACTCACCGCCACAAATCTGCGTGCGGCCCGCACCACCTGGCGGGATGCGGTGATCGAGGCCTCCCGGATCGGGGCGGCCGAACTGTACGACGCCGACCTGCACTCGGTCCGGATCAGCGGGACCAAGATCAGTTTCGCCAACCTGCGCGGCGCCCGGCTGCGCGATGTGTTCTTCGACGACTGCGTCATCGACGAACTCGATCTCAGCCAGGCGCGCGCCGAACGCGTCGCATTCGGCAATACCGTGGTCCGCACCCTGCTCGTCGACCACGCCCAACTCAAGCATGTCGATCTGCGCGGTCTGGAGCTCGGCAGCTTCTCCGGCGTCGAATTTCTCCGCGGCGCGGTCATCTCCGCGCGCCAGGCCGCCGAGCTGTCCGGCGCCTTCGCCCGGCACCTCGGCGTCGCTGTCGCGGACTGACCACCGCCTGCACGATCGTCGTCGCCGCAAACGGTCCGCGGCGGCAGCGGCGATGACCTCAGCGCGCCGTGGGGAAGAACCAGTCGGCGTCGTCGTCTACGTCGTCGCCGCGCGCCTGACCGTCCGGGATTCCGCCGTACTGCTGCTCGCTCACTTGAACCTTCTGCGCGCGGACGCGACCGTAGCCGTAGGCAGCGGCCATCCCGACGACTCCGGTGGCCAGGCCGATCAGGGTGCCCACCTCGCCCGACTCGCCGCCCGCATCGGCCGAAATGCGGTAGATCCAGCCGTTCAACGCGATCACCGCGAGCGCCCCGAAACTGAGCGGCCAAATATAGACGGTCCAGGCGTTCGGTGCGGCGGCCGGAATGCCCTGAGCACGGCGGTAGACCTGCCAGCCGGTCATGATCACGACGGAGACGGCCACTAGGACCGCGGTCAGAACCGGGGACACCCACCAGGCCGCTACCGCCGCGACCAGCAGAATCAGGCCGCAGACTAGGGCGACCGCCTTGCCGATCATGCCAGCCCGATCGCGCGGTCGGCGTCGGTGAAGCCGGCCACCGGACCGATCACCACAATGGCCGGTGGCTTGAGTTCAGCCTCGATTGCCGTCTGTGCGGCGGTGGCCAGGTCGGCGCGGATCAGGCGCTGATCGGGGCGTGAGGCGTTCTCGATCATGGCGACCGGGGTGTCGGCGGCCTTGCCGCCGGCGAGCAGCGCTTGGGCGAAGGCATCGAGTCGCTGCACGCCCATCATCAGCACCAGGGTGCCCCGCAGCCGGGCCAGCGCGTCCCAATCGGTCAGCGAGTCAGGGTGGTCGGGGGCGACGTGGCCGGACACGATCACCACCTCGTGCGTCACGCCGCGGTGGGTGACCGGAATGCCGGCGAGCGCGGGCGCCGAGATCGGCGAGGTGATGCCGGGGACTACCGTCACCGGGACCCCCGCGTCGACGCAGGCCTGCAGCTCTTCGAAACCCCGTCCGTACATATACGG
>NZ_JBAQWU010000219.1:0-2268 GCF_049299075.1 Gordonia sp. (in: high G+C Gram-positive bacteria) | reverse complement strand
GTTCAGGCATCGGTGGTCTCCTTACTTTCCGCGCTCGCCTGGCCGGGCTGATTCACCTGGCCGGGCTGATTAGCCTGGCAGGGCTGATTCACCTGGCAGGGCAGGGGCGGCACCGGGAATCCGCCGGCGAACGGGTCGAACGGTCTCCCTTCGACAGGCTCAGGGGGCGCGCCGGGCCCGTTCCCTGAGTCCCTCCGCCCGTTCCCTGAGTCCCTCCGCCCGCTCCCTGAGTCCCTCCGCCCGCTCCCTGAGCTTGTCGAAGGGTCGCCGCCGATGACGACGGCGATCGTCTTCAGCAGCAGGCCGGTCACCAGGAGGCCGACCGCGCCGAAGATCAGTCCGGTGCCCACGGTGCCGAGACCGCGGGTGGCCTGCGCGATGATCGCGACCACCATCACCCAGGCCAGGGCAAATGGGATGAGTACCTTCCAGCCGAGGACCATGAACTGGTCGTAGCGCAGACGCGGAAGGGTGGTCCGGAGCCAGATGAACACAAACAGGAACACCCAGACCTTGGCGGTGAACCACAGCAGCGGCCACCAGCCCGAGTTCGCGCCGGTCCACAGACTCAGCGGGAACGGTGCCTGCCAGCCGCCGAGGAACAGTGTGGTGGCCAGCGCGGAGACCGTCACCATGTTGATGTATTCGGCCATCATGAACATCGCGAACTTCAGTGACGAGTACTCGGTGTGGAAGCCGCCGACCAACTCGCCCTCGGCCTCGGGCAGGTCGAAGGGGGCGCGGTTGGTTTCACCGACCATCGAGATGGCGTAGATGACGAAGGATGGCAACAGGACGAGGACGTACCAGCGTCCGCCCTGACCGGCGACGATGCCGGACGTCGACATCGTGTGTGCGAGCAGGAAGACCGTGGTGAAGGTCAGGCCCATCGCAATCTCGTAGGAGATCACTTGCGCGGTCGACCGCAGGCCGCCGAGTAGCGGATACGTCGAACCCGACGACCAACCGGCCAGCACGATGCCGTACACGCCGATAGATGCGACGGCGAGGACATAGAGCACCGCGACCGGTAGATCGGTCAGCTGGAGTGGGGTGTGGTGGCCGAAGACTGACACCGATGGTCCCATCGGGATTACCGCAAACGCCATCACCGCGGGCACCAGCGCAATGATCGGGGCCAGGAGATAGAGGGTCTTGTCGACGCCGATCGGCGTCACCCCCTCCTTCAGGGCG
The DNA here is from genome assembly GCF_049299075.1 of Gordonia sp. (in: high G+C Gram-positive bacteria). Classification (GTDB taxonomy): domain Bacteria; phylum Actinomycetota; class Actinomycetes; order Mycobacteriales; family Mycobacteriaceae; genus Gordonia. Next base: position 1,074 of record NZ_JBAQWU010000219.1, on the reverse strand, counting down.
AGCTTGACCCCGTCGGCCAGGCTCTGCAGTGCGCCGTGCCAGCCGACCCGGTTGGGGCCGAGGCGTCGCTGCATGCGCGCCATGATCTTGCGTTCGGCCAGGATCGCAACCAGCACGGTCAGCACCAGGAAGCCGAAGATGGCTATCGATTTGGCCACGATCAGCCACCACGGGTCGCGCCCGAAGTCGTCGAGGGTGGGGAACTCGTCGGCCAGGTGCACGGACGTCATGACGCACCCCGCACGGTGACGACGTCGCCGGGCAGTGCGGCCAGGGCCGGATACAGGTGCGAGCCGGGTGAGTTCATCGGCACCCAGACGACGCCGGGGAGCATGTCGGTGATGGCCAGCGGCAGGGTGATCGATCCGTGTTCGGTGGCGACGGTGATCAGATCGCCCTCGACGGCGCCGAGCCGCGCCGCTGCGCTAGGGGAGAGCCGAACGACGGGGCGCCGTGCGGTGCCGGCGAGGTGCGGTTCGCCGTCTTGCAGCGAGCCGTCATCGAGCAGCATGCGCCAGGAGGCGAGCACGAATCGAGGAGGCGTGGTTTCGGCACGGGCTCCTGTGTCGCCCGGCTCAACCGGCTCAACCGGCTCGGCCCGCGGACCGGTCCACGGGCCGATGCGCGCGAACTCTCGGTGGATCGACTCGGGCGAGTCGCACCCGAGATCGGCGCCGAGTTCGGCCGCGAGGACGTTGAGCACCCGGTGGTCGGAGAGCGGCAGGGAGCGGCGTTGGGGGGCGGGCAGGGCAGCAGAAAAGGACCGGGGGCGCCCCTCCCAATTGACAAAGGTGCCGGCCTTCTCGGCGACGGCGGCGACGGGGAAGATGACATCGGCAAATTCGGTGATGGCCGATGGGCGCTGCTCGAGGATAACGACGAAGCTGCCGGCGAGGGCGCGGGCGGCCGCCAGCGGATCGGGAAGGTCGGCCAGGTCGACGGCCCCGGTGACGGCTGCCGCGAGGGTACCGTCACCCAGCGCGGCGATCATGCCCGCGGTATCCAGGCCGGGGTGGCCGTCGGGGACGACGCCCCAGACGTCACCGATCTCGCGCCGGGCCCGCGCAGAGGTGA
>NZ_JBAQWU010000218.1:0-2579 GCF_049299075.1 Gordonia sp. (in: high G+C Gram-positive bacteria) | reverse complement strand
CTCCGGTCGCCTCGATCAGTTCCACCATCGCATTCGCACCGCCGAAGACGCGCCCACCGAGCCGGTCGGCGAGCGCCCCGGCGGCGTCCGCATCGGCCACCGCCACCGCGTCCGAACCCATCCCGGTGGCGGCCACCTGACGGGCCAACAGGTCCAGGTTGCCGCCACCGGCTCCCAAACCTGCCACCTCGAAACGCTCGGGGTGTTCGGCGATCACTTCGAGGGCCTGCGTCCCGATGGAACCGGTCGAACCCAAAATCAGCACACGTGTCGTCACACCGGTCATTGTGACGCACTCCGATCGGGTTATGCTGTAGCCCTGACTACTACCGGTCGTCATACACCGGTCCACCAACACCGAGGAGTCTCACGTGGCAAGCACCGAGGTCGACACCATCGATACCGGCTGGGTTCGCGAAGACCCGGACGCCCCGTCCGCCCGTTTCGGCTGGTCCGGCACCGCCGACCGCACCTACGCGATCGCGTCCTTCGTCAGCGGTCTCATCATGCTCGGCATGCTCGTCGGCAACCACGTCGGCCACGTCGAGGACATCTTCTTGATCTGCATCGCCGTCGTGCTGCTGGTGTACCCCCTGGTCAAGTTGCGTCCCCGCAAGGGCGCCTGGAAGCGCGCGTAGCCGACACCCCCTTTTCGTCGACAGCCGGCCCCGGATTGTTTCCGGGTCCGGCTGTTCGCTTCTGCCGGTAGCTATTTCTCTTCAGCTGCCAACTGACCGCACGCCGCCGCGATCTCCTGCCCCCGCGTGTCGCGCACCGTGCACGAGACGCCCTGCTCCTGGACCCGGCGCACAAACTCGCGCTCGACAGGTTTCGGGCTGGCATCCCACTTCGAGCCCGGAGTCGGGTTCAGTGGGATCAGGTTCACGTGCACCATCGGGCCGAGCGCCTTGCGAAGCTTCTTTCCGAGCAGATCGGCACGCCACGGCTGGTCGTTCACCTCGCGGATCAGCGCGTACTCGATGGACACCCGCCTGCCGGTAGTGTCGGCGTAGTAGCGCGCGGCGTCGAGCACTTCCTGCACCGTCCAACGGCTGTTCACCGGCACCAGGGTGTTACGCAGCTCATCATCGGGTGTGTGCAGGCTGACCGCCAACGTCACCGGAATACCCTCGTCGGCCAGCTTTCGAATAGCCGGAGCCAGGCCCACCGTGGATACCGTCACCGAACGCGCCGAGATGCCGAAGCCCTCGGGTTCGGGCGAGGTGATCTTGCGGACCGCATCGACCACCCGCTTGTAGTTGGCGAGCGGCTCACCCATTCCCATGAAGACGACGTTCGACAGCCGCCCAGGGTCACCGACTTCACCGTCTCGCAGTGCCCGCGCCGCCGCCCGCACCTGGTCCACGATTTCGGCGGTGGACAAGTTTCGGTCCAGTCCACCCTGGCCGGTCGCACAGAACGGGCAGGCCATCCCACATCCGGCCTGCGACGAGATACACAGTGTATTCCGGTCCGGGTAGCGCATCAGGACCGATTCGAGGAGCGTGCCGTCGTGCAGTCGCCACAGCGTCTTGCGGGTGGTGCCGTCGTCACAGGAGACGTTCCGGACGGGCGTCATCAGCGGCGGGAACAGGGCTGCCCCGACGTCATCGCGCACCGCGGCGGGCAGGTCGGTCATCTCGGCGACGTCGGCGTTGAGCCGACCGTAATACTGTTTGGCCAGCTGATTGGCACGGAACTTGGGCAACCCCAGCGCAGCGACAGCCGCCACCTGGCCGTCGGCGTCTAGATCGGCGAAGTGGCGTGGTGGTTTACCGCGTGCGGGCGCGGTGAAAACGAGGGGCAGGCTGCTCACACTTCCCATTCTCTCATGTCATGATGAGCCGATGACCACTCCGGATCCCAATGCGCAGCAGCCGAACGTCGAGCCGATGAACGACAACGTTCCGGTGCACCCGGGGGCCGACGCCGAGCCGGCCGCGGCCGACGACGCACCCGGACACGAGAGCCAGGCGCTGGCACAGGCACAGCAGGCGGTCACCAAGATCGAGCACACCGCGTCGCGGGCAACCGTCTTCGGTTGGATCGTCGGCATCGTCGTCACGATCCTGCTCCTGGTCTTCATTCTGCGGAACCAGGGCTCGCAGAGCATCGACTTGGTCTTCGGCACCGTAAATCTGCCGGTCGGTGTCAGCCTGCTGATCGCCGCTATCGCCGGTGCCATCATCACGCTGGCCATCACCGGCGTCCGCATCGTGCAACTGCGCCGCGCCCTCACACAGGTGGACAAGTCGGCGCGACGCCCGGCCCGCCGCAAGAAGTAGCTATCCCGGCGAGGCGTTGAGGAGCAGCAGCAACGCCCACAGCCAGACTAGAATGGTCCCGAGCATCAGCACCGAGGCTGCCAGCCGGAACCGGGCCCGGTTGACCCCGCCCGCGAGGACATCCGCGGTGGCCAGCGGCCACCACTTGGCGAAGGCGGCTATCGCGCCGACCGCCAAGATCGTCGACGCCCCACTGAACAAGACGCCAGTCGACGACGACGTTCCCAGGATCGTCGCGATCACCGCGCCGATCACACCGAACGTCAGGCAAACCAGACCGGTCCGCAGCAGAAC
>NZ_JBAQWU010000217.1:0-15833 GCF_049299075.1 Gordonia sp. (in: high G+C Gram-positive bacteria) | reverse complement strand
CCGACCCAGACCGCGGTCGACAGCTGCGGGGTGTAGCCCACCATCCACGAGTAACGGTTCTGACCGCTTGCACCCAGCTGTGCGGTACCGGTCTTGGCGGCCGACGGACGCGAGCCCAGCGAGGGGTCGTACAGGGAGTTGCCGTTCGAGTACGCGGCGATCGGCTCCAACGCGGCAGTGACGTTATCGGCGACCTTCGCGGAGAAGACACGCTTGCCCGGGTCGGGTTGACGGTCAAAGAGAACCTCGCCGCCGGACGTCACCACCTTGCTGACGAAGTACGGCTGACGATAGATGCCCGAGGCAGCCAGGGTGGCGTACGACGACGCCATATCCAGCACGGTCGAGTCGTACTGACCCAGCACGACGCCACCCTCAGTCTTGCCGTTCTCGTTGCGCAGGGTCGGCTGACCGTTCAGGGTCTCCGAGATACCGGCCGCATGGGCGGCCTTCACCACATCGTCGGCCCCGTTCTTCAAGTCCATCATCAGCCGGTAGTAGACGGTGTTCAGCGACATCTTCATCGCGGTCGCCAGGTTGCAGGTGCCGCAGGATTCGCCGTCGGAGTTCTCCACCAGGAGGCCCGACGAGGTGCGGTACGGATCCGACGAGTACCGCTGCGACAGCGGGATATCCTGCTCCAACGCCGCGATCAGGGCGAAAGTTTTGAAGACCGACCCGGTTTGCAGTCCGGTCGACGCGAAGTCCCAGCCCGCACCGTCCCAGCCACCGAAGTAGCCAGAGATGCCACCGGTGCGCGGATCGACCGAGACCGAAGCGGTCCGGAGCTCGTCCGGCTCACCGGACAGTTTGCTCTTGGAGGCGTCCTCGAGCGCGCCCTGCACCTGCGGATCGATCGCGGTGGTCACGGTCAGGCCACCGGTGCGGACCTCCTGCTCGGAGATCCCCAGGGCGTCCAACTCGGCGATCACCTGCCGCTTGATCAGACCGTTCGGACCCGCCGACAACGTGTCCTCGGCCATCGCCTTCGGCTTGACCGTCCGCGGGAAGGTCTGCGCCGCCTTGTCGGCCGCACTGATCGCGCCGATCTTCACCATGCCGTCCAGCACGTACGCCCAGCGTTCCCGGGCGAGCGGCTCGTCGACGGCCGGGTCGTAGATCGACGGTCCGCGGATCACCGAGGCCAATAGAGCAGATTCCGAGATGGTGAGCTTGGAGACGTCTTTGTTGAAGTACGCCTTGGAGGCGGCGGCCACCCCGTAGGCGCCGCGGCCGAAGTAGATGGTGTTCAAGTAGGCGGCCATGATCTCTTCTTTGGACCAGCTACTGGACATCTTGGTGGAGATGGCCAGTTCCTTGAACTTGCGTTTATATCCGGCGAAGCCCGACGATTGGTCGCCGACCAGCGCATTCTTCACGTACTGCTGAGTAATAGTCGAGCCACCGCCCGCGCCGGCGTTACCGGTGATCTTGCCGAGCGCAGCGCGGGAGAAGCCGCGAATGGAGAAGCCCGAGTTGGAGTCAAAGTCGCGATCCTCCGCAGCCTTCACCGCCTCGACCATCGACGTCGGAATCTCCTCGTACTTGACGTCGATACGGTTGCCTTCGGGCGGAACCACCTTGGCGAGCACGCCACCCTTGCTGTCGGTGATCGTCGCGACCTGGTTCTGCTTGAGGTCACCAGGCGCTGGCACAGGGACTGCCAGGTAGGTGATGAGGAAGGCCAAGACGCCTATGATGCCGACCACGGGAACGACAGCGGCACCGAGCCCGAGCACCCACGCCACGATTCGCAGCAGGCGCGATCGATCGGTGTCCGGCGCCGTACGGGTCGTCTTCGGTTCGCTACTCATACTCACTCACTTGTCTGCATTCGACGACGATGACGTCGAAAGCTCTCCTCATACTGTGACGGCACACGTATCCCAGTGGCAACTTTCTCCACTGCCTCCGACCCCTTTCGCCAAGAGCCCTCGCCGAATTCTCACGTGACTCTTAGGTCCCGGCCCGTCGATGCCGTGCCACATCGGGGCCCAGTCCGACAACGTACGTACGCCTCAGATGGTTCCAATGACAGGTCCGGCAGACCTCGACCACGTGCACGCTGAAGTCCGGCAACCGCGCGGCGAGTCGGGCGATCTCGGCCGGGGTGCGGGCCGATCCGGAGGTCCGGCCGAGCGACGATCCGACGACCCACGACACCTCGGTAAGAAGTTCTTTGCGGCACACCGGGCAGGGCTCGGCCAGCCCGAGTCCGTGGAATTGGGCGGCGCGCAGCAGGCAATCGTCGGCATCGCAGACCTCGTTGAGCCCGACGCGACCGGTCCGCACGTCAGCCAGCTTCGAACGCTTGGTCAGCGCGAAGTCCACTACCTGTCGGTGCACACGGTCCAGCGTAGACCCGGAATCCCCGCGATCGACAGCAGATGCACGCGGTACAGACTGTCCCGACATAGCGGCCGCGGTGTGACCGAGATCAATACCTGACGACGTCTCATCGGATGGACGCGAGTTATATCGCTGCGATACATTGTGCCGTGAGATCAGGCCGCGGTAACGCACTGACCTAACGTCCGATGTCTCTCGATCTGAACGCTTCACGCAGCACAACGGAAGGGGTGCCCATGCTCGAGCTGGCCATCCTCGGCTTGCTGCTGGAGTCGCCGATGCATGGTTACGAGTTGCGCAAGCGACTGACCGGTCTGCTCGGCGCATTCCGCGCGTTCTCCTACGGCTCGCTATATCCGACGCTGCGGCGCATGCAGGCCGACGGGCTGATCGCCGAGGACCATACGCCCGGGCCGACCGGGACCAAGGTGCGCCGGGCGCGTCGCGTGTACCGGCTGACCCCGGCCGGCGAGGTCCGCTTCGCCGAGCTTGTCGCCGACACCGGACCGCAGACCTACACCGACGATGGCTTCGGCGTGCACCTGGCGTTCTTCAGCCGCACCCCGGCCATGGCCCGCGTGCGCATCCTGGAAGGTCGCCGCCGCCAAGTCGAGGAACGTCGCGAATCGTTGCGCGAACTACTCAGCCGCGCCGGTATCGGCACCGACCATTACACCCGCCAAATGCACGAACTCAGCTTGGAGACTTCCGAGCGCGAGGTGCAGTGGCTCAACCGGCTGATCGCGGATGAAGCATCCGGCGCCGGCCCAGAACTCCCCACTGCCGAGCCCGGCAGTGGTGCAGAAATGAAGAACTCGGCGGCACCGCATTCCGCCGTTCCGCCGCAAGAAGAAGGAGAACCCGACCATGGGTAACACCGATACCGTGCGCGTGGCCATCGTCGGCGTGGGCAACTGCGCCGCTTCGTTGGTCCAGGGCGTTACGTACTACAAGGATGCCGACGAGAACGCGACCGTCCCCGGTCTGATGCACGTCAAGTTCGGCCAGTACCACGTGCGCGACGTCGAGTTTGTCGCCGCGTTCGACGTCGACGCCAAGAAGGTCGGCTTCGACCTGTCCGAGGCGATCGGCAACAGCGAGAACAACACCATCAAGATCGCCGACGTCCCGCCGCTGAACGTCACCGTGCAGCGTGGCCACACCCTTGACGGTCTGGGCAAGTACTACCGCGAGACCATCACCGAGGCCAGCGGCGACGGCGTCGACATCGTTCAGACGCTCAAAGACGCCAAGGTCGATGTGCTGGTCAGCTACCTGCCGGTCGGCTCCGAGCAGGCCGACAAGTTCTACGCGCAGTGCGCCATCGACGCGGGCGTCGCCTTTGTCAACGCCCTGCCGGTGTTCATCGCCTCGGACCCGGAGTGGGCCCAGAAGTTCACCGACGCCGGTGTGCCGATCATCGGCGACGACATCAAGAGCCAGGTCGGCGCCACCATCACCCACCGCGTGATGGCGAAGCTGTTCGAGGATCGCGGTGTCGAGCTCGACCGCACCTACCAGCTGAACGTCGGCGGCAACATGGACTTCAAGAACATGCTCGAGCGTGAGCGCCTGGAGTCCAAGAAGGTCTCCAAGACGCAGGCTGTCACCTCCATCCTGGGCGGCCCGCTGGCCGGCAAGGTGTACGACAAGAACGTGCACATCGGCCCGAGCGACTACGTCCAGTGGCTCGATGACCGCAAGTGGGCCTACGTGCGCCTCGAGGGTCGCGCCTTCGGCGACGTGCCGCTGAACCTGGAGTACAAGCTCGAGGTCTGGGACTCCCCGAACTCGGCAGGCATCATCATCGACGCCGTGCGCGCGGCGAAGATCGCCAAGGACCGCGGCCTCGGTGGCCCGATCCTCCCGGCCTCGGCCTACCTGATGAAGAGCCCGCCGGTCCAGATCCCCGACGATGTGGCCCGCACCCAGCTCGAAGCCTTCATCGCCGGCACCAAGTAAGACACCTCTCGCTCCCTGAGCCGCCGACGCAGGAGGCGGGTTTACCCTGAGCCGCCGACGCAGGAGGCGGGTTTACCCTGAGCCTGTCGAAGGGTCGAAGGGTCGAAGGGTCGAAGGGCCGAAGGGTCGAAACCACACGCCCGCCCCGGGTTCGCCCGGGGCGGGCGTTGGCATCGGTCCCCGCTACATTCGTCTGATGAACAACCTCGACACCACCATCCTGGTGATCGCCGGGGCACTGATCCTGGCGCCGCTGCTGGTCCGCGCCCTCCGACCAGCGATCGCCGTCCCGGTGGTCGTGGCGGAACTAGTGCTCGGCATCGTCGCTGGCCCGTCAGTGCTCGGCTGGGTGGAGCCGTCGCAATCACTCCATCTGGTGTCCCAGTTCGGCGTGGGACTGCTGTTTTTCATGGCGGGCAATGAGATCGATCCGACGGTGCTCAGCGGGCGTCGTGGTCGTCGTGCGTGGGGCGGTTGGGCGCTCAGTTTCGCGATCGGTTTGGGGATCGGTGCACTGGTCGCGCCGGGTCTGGGCATGGTGATCCTGGCCGTCGCCCTGAGTTCGACGGCGCTGGGCACCCTACTGCCGATCCTGCGGGACTCCGGGGACCTGCAGTCGCCCTTCGGCACGTCGGTCAGCGCCGTGGGCGCCGTGGGCGAGTTCGGGCCGATCATCGCGATCTCGCTGTTGCTCGGCTCGCACACACCGGGTGTGGCTCTGGTCGTGCTGGTCGTCTTCGGGCTGATCGCCGCCGCCGTTATTTGGTCCGCCGGACGGATGCCCCGCGGCCGACTGCACCGATTCGTCGAATCCACCCTGCACACCTCGGGCCAGTTCGGCATCCGGCTGGTCTTGGCGATCCTGCTGTCGCTGCTCGTGGCCAGCGCCGTCCTTGGCGTCGATACGCTGCTGGGCGCCTTCACCGCGGGCATCGTCTGGCGGGCGCTGATTCAGGATGCCGATCCGGGCACCCGCGACGCGGTGGAAAGCAAGATCGAGGCGCTGGCTTTCGGCTTCGGCGTTCCGATCTTCTTCATCGCCACCGGTGTCGGCTTCAATCTGCGGGCGCTGCTCGATCAACCGATCACGCTGCTGCTGGTGCCTGCCGTCGCGCTCCTGCTGCTCGTGGTCCGCGGCCTCCCGGCTAGCCTGGCCGCTCCGGCGGGTTCGGATCGCCGGATGCGCGCCGCGGTCGGCGTCATGGGTGCCACCGCCCTGCCGATCATCATCGTGGCGACCGAGCACGGCGTCGACCTCGAGTTGATCTCGTCGACGACGGCGACCGTGCTAGTCGGTGCGGGAATGCTGTCGGTGCTGGTCTTCCCGCTCGTCGCCAACAGCCTCCGGCGTCAGGCTGCACCGGTGTCCTCGCGGCGGGAGTCGGACCCCTCAGCCAACTCCGCACCGTGAGGCCCCGGACCGAACTCAGGTAGTCGCACCCACCCGTCGGCCACCAGTTGCAGCAGCAACTGAGCTTTGTTGGTCACCGGCCGCCCAGCCCCGTTGTACCGAGCTGTCACTCGCCGATAGTGCGTGCGGACCGTACTGGTCGCCACGAAATGCTCGGCCGCAGTCTCTTCCACCGTCGCACCCAGCGCATAGGTGGTGAGCACCTCCCGCTCCCGCCTGCTGACCGCGACGGCCCCCCGACGGTTCGCCCCGCCTACGCCGCTCGGGCGTGCTGGAACGCCGAGCACCGCCGACAGGGCCTGCTCCAACCGCAAACCGGCCTGGGCGTCGGCGCAGATCGTGATGACCCGCGGGTCACTCGGGCACCCAGGAGGTGCACTGTAGGACTCGACGAGGACCACCGGCGCATTGGCACCCCAGCCATCGACCGACGTCTGCAACAGTCGCCTGCGCGACCGCACCACCACCGCGCCCAACGGCTCGGAAGGAGCCTGATCCACCGATCGGTTACCGTCGATCACGATCGCCTGATGCCCATAGCTGCGCACCAGCTCAACCAGTGCGACGTCCATCACATCGTGCTCGGCAACTATGCCGACAATGCCTTTCGCGGACACGGATTCGCGCCTTTCGTTCGGTGGGTGAAGCGCAGTTTCCTCAGTTTGGGGGACTGCGCGCGCCGGGTCAGCAGGGATATCGTCAGACTTGTCACCGCAACGTGCCGCTATTGGCGCGTTGCGCCGGACGTCATGCGCGATTACACATTGAGCCGTCGGCCGACTACATTCAGCGAGTGGCCACCGGTTTGCGCATCTTGATCGCCTCCCCGCTCGGGCGGGTGATCGCCGCCCCGCTCCAGGCAACCTTCGACGACGTGACCGTCTCCGTCGCTACCACCGACGCCGAGGTGCGCAGCATGGTCTCCGGGACCGTCCGGTACGACGTCGTAGCCGCCGACCTCATCTGGAACAAGCCCGAGATGGAGTGGCAGTTCGACGGCATCGACGTGATCGATCAACTCCGCCTCGCCGAACGCCACGCGCCCGTCGTGATGGCCACGCAGGGGCACAGCATGGAGATCGACCACCTGGAGGAAGCGCGACTTCGGCCGGAAGTCTTCGGCGTGATCCCGAAGGCGGCCGGTTTGGCAGCCATCGTCGACGGTCTGCGTACGGTGGCGCTGGGCCGTCGCCTCGCGCCAGTTCCGAGCCCACCAGGCGGCGGCCGCACTCCACTGTACGAGCTGTTCGGGGACCGTCGTGGCGAGACCGCCGGGCGGCTGGCCGGCGCGATTGCCGCCGGTCGGGCCTCCGACAACGCTTCCCTTGCGCGCGTCGCCAAGGTCTCCCCGAGTACCGCAAATAAGGTCACCAGCCACTACCTCGGGCCCATCATGACCGCTCGCGGTGAGCACGATGCGCAGCTGCCACTCACCCAGGGCGCCGTGTATCGATGGTGCGGCCTGCACGCCCGGTACCTGACCAGTTGGTGCCGCCGCAACGGCCACGTGGACGTTCTCAGCTGACCGGTCCGCTGGACACACGACAGTCCCTGCGCCCGGTACAGGTCAGCGGCAGATGCGTTCGCCGTCGGCGCTGTACTCGGCCCGGGCCACGGTGTCCCCGAGTACCTGTACGACGGTCACCGCCGCCGAACGCTGCGGAGGGAGCACACGCACTGTCACCGTAGTCCCGGATTCCACCGAATCCAGGGCGGCAACGACGGCGCGGCTGATCGACTCGCGGGCGTCGGCGGAGCTGTCGTCGAGCCCGTGGTCGTCGAGCAGGACCACCTCGACGCCGCGACTGCGGGCGCGCCAGGCCGCGTCAACCAGTTCGGGGCCGTCGAGCACCGGTGCGCGCAGACCGTCGCGGAGCCGGGCCTCGGCGAGCGCACACCATCGCTGCTCGTCCACGGTGAGCGGTGCGGGTCGGGCAAGCCGCTCCGGGTAGGGGCGGGCCCGGTCGTCCAGGCGCACCAACTGGCGGTCGCGCTCCTCCAAGTGCGCGAGGTGGGCGGCTTCGGCTGCTGCCGCCGCCGTCCCTTCCCGCTGGAGTTCAAAGATCTCGCGCGTGGCGGGACGGACGGTGAGCGCAAAGAAGGTGGCCATCAACATCGGTGCGACGTTCAGCGCGGACATCACCACGGCGGGCCCAACGCCGTAGCCGCTGACCGCGGCCCACGTCCAACACACCGCACTGGCCAGGAGCATGCTGGCCCAGCCCGCCCAGATCCGGCCGCGCACGCACAGATAGGCGCCGAGCGCCACCGTCGCCGGCAGACTCCACAGCTGCAACGACCGCTCGACGACGCCCGGCAGCACGGGAATGGTCAGCGCTGCCGCCAACGGCCCGGCGGCGGCGATGCACCCGGTGATCACCGGCGGGAGCGGGTCCCCGCCCGCACGGATCAGCACCACCGCAGCCACGCTGACCAGCACCCATGCCAGCATGCCAGCCGGTATCGCGTCGACCGGCGCAGTGACCCCGGCAATCAGGCCGAAAGCCAACACGAAGGTCGACACCAGAATGGTCGCGGCCGGGGTCCGCAAGCCCAGCAGCTCGCGAACGTCCCCGCTACGTATGTCCCGGATCGTCATACGGCCCGCCATCCCATGCGGACAGTCGTGCCATCGCCTGGCGTCGAGTCCACATAGGCCCAACCGCCCGATAGTCGGGCCATCCGGCGGCGGATACTCACCGAGATGCCCAGGCGGCGTGGCGAAACGTCGGCCGGGTCAAAACCGCGGCCGTCGTCGCTGACGGTCGCGTCGATCGTTCCCGGCGAGGCCACGGCGAGCACCAGTGTGCGGCGTGCCGACGGTCCAGCGTGCCGGAGGCTGTTACGCAGGGCCTCACTCTGCGCAGCGGCCAAGGCCCGCACCACCTCGGCCGGAACAACGTCATCGGGCGTCTGACCGGTGGGTCGCACCTGCACGTCCACGTCGGGGTCAATCGCGTGCGCGGTGGCGACGAGGAAATCGAGGGCCGCCTCCAGCCCCCAAGCACGTTCGGAGCCGACGCCCTCCTGACGCACCTCGTCGAGTTCGGCAAGCGCCGCGGTAGCCATCTCCTGCACGCTGGCATGCGGCTGGGCACCGGCGCCGGCGTTGAGGGTGGCCAGCACGCTGTCGTGGATCAGGCCATCGAACCGTTCGCGTTCGGTGACGCGCGCGCGCTGCGCGGCCGCCTCCGCGGCGGTGATGTGGGTATCGGCCGTGGTCGCATCCAGGATCCGACCGGTCCGCAGCGCCATCATCGCGCCGCCGACGAAGAGACTGCAGAACATGATCGCAAACGCCATGTCCGGGCCCAGCATCTGCGGTTCGGCGCCGTCGCGCATCACGAAATTGACCAGTTGCACGCTCACACAGGCCACGACCATGTAGCCGAATCCGGCCCAGGCTGGCCAGGCCAGTACCGCGGCGAGCGATGCCAATCCGGGGAATCCCGCGAGCCAGAGTGCATCGTCGTTGGCGATAGCAGTGCCATCCCAGCACAGCAGCACCGTGGCCACCGCGATGAGATAGACGACTGCGGCCGTCCCGGCGATCGCGCGGACCACGCCGATGTCCCGAATAAACAGTGCGGTCAGCAGCAGGATCCCCGAACCGAAGACGGCGACCGCCATCACCGGCGTCCACCAGGCCGGCATGAGCGCCGCCTGCGACCCGAGCGCCGGCAGCAGCAAGAACGGATAGACGAGGTAGCCGACGGCGGTGAAGAGCGCGAACATTTGCAGAATGCGGTCGTAATTATGTCGCTCTACGGTCATGCGCCCTCCCCTCGCGATCCGCGGTCCACTCAACTCTTACTGCCGGACAGCAGCGCGCGTCCGGCAGTCCCCAACAGTGGGGACAAAAGGACCGAATCGTGGCCCAGTTTCGCTAGTCGGTACCGAATTCCATCGCGGCACGGTCCAGGGCGACCTCGGCCGGATTCTCCGGACCCTCGCCGCCAGCGATCGCCTCGGCGCCGCCTTCGGAGAGTTCGCCGACCAGTTCGGCGGTCGCGCCGCCAACAATACCCAGCGCCGCATACTGCTCCAGACGAGCACGGGAGTCGGCGATGTCCAGGTTGCGCATGGTCAGCTGGCCAATGCGATCGGACGGGCCGAAGGCCGAGTCGCCGACCCGCTCCATCGACAGCTTGTCCGGGTGGTAGCTGAGCGACGGTCCGGTGGTGTTGAGGAACTGGTAGTCGTCGCCGCGGCGCAGCCGGACGGTCACCTCGCCGGTGACGGCCGAGGCGACCCAGCGGACGAGGGCCTCGCGCAGCATGAGGGCCTGACTGTCCATCCAACGGCCTTCGTACATCAGGCGACCCAAGCGCCGACCCTCGTTGTGGTAGTTGGCGACGGTGTCCTCGTTGTGGATCGCGTTCACCAAGCGCTCGTAACCGATGTGCAGTAGCGCCATGCCCGGCGCCTCGTAGATCCCGCGCGACTTGGCCTCGATGATGCGGTTCTCGATCTGATCGGAAACGCCCAATCCGTGCCGTCCGCCGATCTCGTTGGCCTTCATCACCAAGTCGACGGGGCTCTCGAAACGCTCACCGTTGATGGCGACCGGTCGGCCCTGCTCAAAGGTGAGGGTCACTACTTCGGTGGCCACCTCGACGTCGTCGCGCCACGCCGCAACGCCCATGATCGGCTCGACGATGTCCAGACCCTGATCCAAGTGCTCGAGCACCTTGGCTTCATGGGTGGCACCCCAGATGTTGGCGTCGGTGGAGTACGCCTTCTCCACCGAGTCCCGATACGGCAGGTCGCGGGCCAGCAACCACTCACTCATCTCGGTGCGCCCGCCGAGCTCCTCGACGAAGTCCGAGTCGAGCCACGGCTTGTAGATCTGCAGGTTCGGGTTGGCCATCAGACCGTAGCGGTAGAACCGCTCGATGTCGTTGCCCTTGTAGGTGGAGCCATCGCCCCAGATGTTGACGTCGTCGTCCTTCATCGCACGCACCAGCAGCATGCCGGTCACCACGCGGCCCAGCGGCGTGGTGTTGAAGTAGGTCTTACCCGCGGTCCGAATGTGGAAGGCACCGCACTGCAGGGCAGCGATGCCCTCTTCGACGAGCGCCTCACGGCAGTCGACCAGACGCGACAACTCGGCGCCGTAGGCCACGGCGCGGCCGGGCACCGAATCGATGTCCGGCTCGTCGTACTGACCGAGATTGGCGGTGTAGGTGCACGGCACGGCACCCTTCTCCCGCATCCAGGCGACGGCGACGGAGGTGTCAAGGCCGCCGGAGAAGGCGATACCGACACGCTCACCAATGGGCAGCGAGCTCAGGACTTTCGACATGCGACCAGGATAAATCCCGGACACCCAACGGGACGAATCGGCCCGTCCTTCCGAGCCGGCCCGCGCCCTAAATATCCTGCGCGAGGGTTCCGACTTTCGATTGATGTCCCCAACGGCGCTAGGGCCTAGAGTCTCGGTATATGAATGCCGCTGATCCGGTCCTCGACGATCCGGTCCCCGACACCCCAGTTTCCGACCCGCCTGCACCCTCGGACACTCCGCCGCGCAATCCGCGTCGCTGGTGGGGTTTGGGCGTGCTCGCCCTGGGCTTGGCGATGATCGTGATGGACGGCACGATCGTGGCCGTTTCCCTGCCGACGATCATCGACGAGCTGCATCTGGACCTGACCGATGCGCAGTGGATCAACTCGCTGTACTCGGTGGTCCTTGCCGCCCTCCTGCTGACCTGCGCCGCCCTCGGCGACCGGTTCGGTCGGCGCAATCTCTTTGTCCTGGGCATCGCCCTGTTTATCGGCGGCAGCATCTGGGCCGCCACCGCCGGTGATGCCACCGCCCTGATCAGTGCGCGCGTCGTGCAGGGCCTGGGCGGTGCGGCCATCCTGCCGGCCACCCTCTCGACGGTCAGCGACACCTTCCGCGGCAAGGAACGCGCCGCCGCCTTCGGCGTGTGGGGTGCGGTGATCTCCGGCGCCGCAGCCCTGGGCCCGCTCCTGGGCGGATGGCTCACCAGCACCTTCTCCTGGGAGTGGATCTTCCTGGTGAACGTCCCGGTCGGCGTGGCGCTGATCATCGCGGCCTTCATCGTCGTACCGGAGACCCGCTCCGGACTGCGCCGCCGCGGTTTCGACGTCGACGGCCTGCTGCTCAGCGCGATCGGCTTCGGCGCCCTGGTCTTCGCCGTCATCGAGTCGAACACCCTCGGCTGGTGGACACCGCTGAACGACCTGCACGTCTTCGGCCTCACCTGGTCGCGGGATATGCCGATCTCCATCGTCCCGGTGGCCCTGGCCATCGCCGCGGTAGCCCTGGGACTATTCCTGGTCTGGGAACGCCACCGCGCGCGCGTCGAACGCGCCGCCCTACTCGACCTGCATCTGTTCTTCATTCCCACGTTCAGCTGGGGCAACGTCGCGGCGATGATGATCGCCATCGGCGAGTTTGGCCTGATCTTTGTGCTTCCGCTCTACCTGATCAACGCGGTCGGCTTGGGCACCATGACGACCGGCTACGTGCTTGCCGCGATGGCCGCCGGCGCCTTCATCTCCGGCTCGCTCGCCCGCCACCTGGCCGCGGCCATCGGCGCCGCGGGCACCGTCCTGCTTGGTGTGCTGCTGGAGTTCGCCGGCGTGCTGGTGCTCGGATTCACCGTGCACGCCAACTCGTCAGTCTTCCTGATCGGCGGGATCCTGCTGATCTACGGCGTCGGCCTGGGCTTCGCGTCCGCGCAGCTCACCAGCACCGTGCTGCAGGACATCCCACTGACCGCGTCCGGGCAGGGCTCAGCGACCCAAAGCACCGTCCGACAGATCGGCTCAGCATTCGGTGCGGCAATCATGGGCTCGGTGCTCTCCATCGGCCTGGGCCACTACCTGACCGGACTACCCGGACCGGCCGGCGGCCTTGCCGAGGCCACCCGTAATTCGGCGGGCGGGGTGATCTCCGGGCTCCGCGAACAGGGCGGCCAGGACGCCGTGGTGACCGCCCTCTCCGATGGCTTCGCCGATGCCACGCGGTGGACACTGCTGGCCACGTCGGCCTTCCTGTTCCTCGGCTTCCTGGCCGCGATCGCCGTCTGGGCAGCCTCTCGCAAGGACGCTCAGAAGCCGCCGTCGAGGAACTCCGCGTAGGCCGGGAGGTCGAGCTGTCCGTGACCGGACAGCCCGATCACGACGACCTCTTCTTTGTCGCTGTTGGCCACATGCGCCGCGCAGGCGGCGATGGCGTGCGTCGATTCCGGGGCCGGGACGATGCCCTGGGTCCGCGCGAACTGCACGCCGGCGGAGAACGCATCGTGCTGGTCGATGGCGATGCCCTCCACCAGACCGAGCTCGACGGTGTGACTCAGTGCCGGCGCCATGCCGTGGTAGCGCAGGCCGCCCGCGTGAATCGGATCCGGAACGAAGTCCATACCGAGCGTGTGCATTTTGAGCAGCGGGGTGAGACCGGCGACGTCGCCGTGGTCGTAGCGGTACTCACCCTGGGTGATCGACGGGCACGCGGCCGGTTCGGCGGCCACGATGCGCGGATCACTGCGGCCGTGCAGCTTCTCCCGGAGGAACGGGAACGAGAGCCCCGCGAGGTTGGAACCGCCACCGGCACAACCGAAGACGACGTCGGCGCCGCCCGGCTCGACGGCGTACAGCTGGTCGACGGCTTCCAGTCCGATGATGCTCTGGTGCAGCACCACATGGTTCAGCACACTGCCGAGCGCGTAGCGGGTGTCGTCGTGGGCCGCGGCCACCTCTACGGCCTCGCTGACGGCCATCCCGAGGCTGCCCGGGGTGTTCGGATCCTTCGTCAGCATCGCCCGACCGGACTCGGTCAGGTCTGACGGACTCGGGTGCAGGGTGCCGCCGTAGGTGCGGATCAGGTAACCGCGGTACGGCTTGGAGTCGTAGGAGGCGCGGACCTGCCACACCTCGACGTCGAGCCCGAACTGCGCGCCGGCGAAGGCGAGCGCACTACCCCACTGTCCGGCGCCGGTCTCGGTGGTCAGGCGCTTCACCCCGTCGAGGCTGTTGTAATACGCCTGCGGCACAGCGGAATTCGTCTTGTGGCTGCCGACCGGGCTCACGCCCTCGTACTTCACGTAGATCCGCGCCTTGGTGTTGAGCGCCTTCTCGAAGTTTCGGGCACGGAACAGCGGCGACGGCCGCCACTGCCGATAGATCTCCCGCACCGCTTCGGGGATCTCGACGTAGACCTCATCGGTGACCTCTTGCGCGATCAGACCCGTCGGAAAGAGCGCGGCCAGATCGTCCGGCCCGACCGGCTCCTTGGTCCCCGGGTGCAGGTGCGGCGGAATCGGCTCGTCGAGCTCGGCCGCCAGGTTGTACCAGTGAGTGGGCACCTCGACGGTCACCAGATCTGGGTTGGAAGCGTCTACGGAATTCGTCATGGCAGCCACTGTAGCGCCGTTGTGATCGGCCCACCCATGGTCGCCGAGGTTCTTTCCCGCGCCCTTCGCACGTTCCCGCGCCCTCCCGGAAGGGCGCGGGAATCCCCAGAGGGCGCGCGAGTCAGTGACGTCAGTCTCGACGCGTGGCCTTGAGCACGACGTCGTCCATATGGCGCTGGTCGCTGGCGCCGCCGGCGGGGCGTCCACGCGGGACCGTGGCCAGAATCTCCACGTCGAGCCGGTCAGCGAAGCGCTCGGCGATGTCCTTCGGCTGAAAGTACGCATCCGGGTCGTGGCCGTGCGCCCGAATACCGTCGGCATCGTGGGCGACGACGAGCAACGTGGCACCCGGGGCGAGGGCATCGACCAACTTGGTAATGACGTCGACGCGGTCGATCTCGACCGGGAAGTAATGCAGGGCAACAAGATCGAAACCCTCGGCACCTGCCCGCTCCTGACTCCCCGAGCCTGTTCCGGTATCGCTCCCCGAGCCTGTTCCGGTATCGTTCCCCGAGCTTGTTCCGGTATCGTTCCCCGAGCTTGTCGAGGGGTCACCCGGCACCTCGTCCACAGTCAGGTCGGCCTTGACCCACGAGATGGTTTCACGTGAATCAATCTCGGCGGCCCGATCCAGTGCCACCTGGGAGATGTCGACCGCCACGACGGTCCAGCCATGATCGGCCAGCCAGCGCGCATCCGCCCCCTCCCCGCTGCCGACATCCAACGCTCGGCCCGGCGCCAGGCCTACGACCTCGCGGGCGAGTGCCGGATTCACCTGCGCTGTCCACAACCGATCACCGCCGGAGTATCGCTCATCCCATTCGGCGGCGCTGTGGGGATTTCCGGAATGGTCGTGGTGCTCGCTCATACCCGCCACGGTATACGTCCCCCACAATTCGACGACGGCTCTCGGGCCGACCGGAGCACACTGGCGCACATCGCTTTCCCCCTGCGCATCGGCGTCCAGATTCAGCCCCAGCACGCCCCCAACTACGGCCTTATCCGCGACACGTCCGGCGCGCAGAAGACTTCGGAGTGGACATGATCTTCAACTGGGGCCACTTCTTTCCGCTGCATGGCGATCCCGGCGATGCCAACGCAACACTCGCGTTCGCCGACGCCATCGTCAACGAAGGCGTCTCACTGATCCCCGCCGCAACCACCGAACCGGACTACGACCGGGGCGCCGCGAATCTGCTCTGTGAGTGGCGCGCTGCGCGGTAGCCACTCATCCCGTGCACGCCGCCGCCGGGCGCGGTGGCCGCTGAACACAGATAGACACCCGGCACCGGCGTCGCCTGGGGCGTCGGTGCCAGCACCGGCCGGCGCAGCAACTGCCCCAGCGAGTTCACCCCGCCGCCGATGTCGCCGCCGACGTTGTTCGCGTTGTGTACCGCCAGGTCGACGGCGGTCGTGACCAACCGCTCGTCGATCACATCGCGGAAGCCCGGGGCACACCGCTCAATCTCCTCGACGATCCGCTCAGAGACGTCCACCCCACATCCGGCGGGCACGTGGCAGTAGGCCCACGCCAGATACTTCCCGGCCGGCGCCCGGCTCGGATCGATGCGCGTCGGTTCACCGCCGAGAACCCACGGGCGCAACGGGATTCGGCCCGCAGCGACGTCGGACTCCGTCTGCGCGATCTGCCCCACATCTTCCGCCAGGTGGAAAGTCGCAGTGCGGGAGAACATCTCGTCACGCCACGGGATCGGTTCGGTCAGCAG
>NZ_JBAQWU010000216.1:0-3257 GCF_049299075.1 Gordonia sp. (in: high G+C Gram-positive bacteria) | reverse complement strand
GTGCGCAAGGCCGCGAGCCTGCGCACCCTCGAGTTCACCCTGCAGCGCAACGGACTCGGGCCGGTCGCGGGTGTCGACGAGGCCGGCCGCGGTGCCTGCGCGGGCCCGCTCGTCGTTGCCGCCTGCGTGCTGACTGGCGCACAATTGAAGTCGTTGGCCGATCTAGACGACTCGAAGAAGCTCAGCGAAGCCACGCGCGAGCGCCTGTACGCCGCGGTGGTCCGGCACGCGGTCGACTGGAGTGTGGTGGCCATCGAAGCCGACGAGATCGACCGCATCGGCGTCCACGTCGCGAACTTGCGTGGGATGCGCCAGGCGGTGGCCGGGCTGTCCGTCCGGCCCGGCTATGTGCTGTCCGACGGCTTCGCCGTCCCCGGCCTGCCCGCGCCGTCGCTGCCGGTGATCGGCGGCGACGCGAACGCGGCCTGTATTGCGGCGGCCTCTGTACTGGCCAAGGTGACCCGCGACCGGATCATGGTCGGCCTCGACGCCGCGGTACCCGGCTACGATTTTGCCGTGCACAAGGGGTACGGCACGGCCCATCACATGGATTGTCTGGACCGGATCGGCCCGTCCCGGCAGCACCGAATGTCGTACCGGAACGTCCGCGATAGGCTTGTCTGATGAGCGCCGAGGACCTCGAGAAGTACGAAGCTGAAATGGAACTGTCCCTGTACCGGGAGTACAAGGACCTTGTCGGCCAGTTCACGTACGTCGTGGAGACCGAGCGGCGGTTTTACCTGGCCAATGGTGTTGATCTGGTGCCGCGGAACAATGACGGCGAAGTCTATTTCGAGATTCACCTCACCGACGCCTGGGTGTGGGACATGTACCGCCCGGCCCGGTTCGTCAAACAGGTCCGGGTCGTTACGTTCAAGGACGTCAACATCGAAGAGTTGGAACGTTCCGAGCTCCGTCTGCCCGACGAGCCGTAAGTCCGGCCGACCGCTAGGTCCCGCGCGCTACCGCCGGTGGACGCCGCGATCAAGTGGGCGCGGCACATCTGTGGACGAGAGTCGATGTCCACAGGCGGACCGTTGCCGCCGCATGACGATTCCGGGTGCGGGGGTCACCCTTGGTGCATGGGGGAGAACACAGTGCGCCGTGACCGGCGCCGACAAATAGGTCAACTCGGTGAGGAGATGGCGGCCGAGTTCGTCACCACTCTGGGCTGGCGCGTGCTGGATCGGAACTGGCGAACGCGCTACGGCGAACTGGACCTGATCGCCGCCGACGGTGCGACGCTGGTGGTTGTCGAAGTGAAGACGCGGGCTTCAGCGGTCTACACCGATCCGGTGGCCGCGATCACCCCGGCCAAACTGCGGCGCATGCGACTACTGACGCGCCAGTGGCTGGCCGCTCAGCCGCCTGGTGCGGCGTGGTGGGAGGTGATCCGTTTCGACGCGATCTCCGTTCAGCTGGACCTCGACGACCTGGATAGTCGGGACACCGTACGGCTCCGGCATCACGCCGGTCTGGTCGAGTGAGGCCGCGATGCCGCGCATAGTGGGGAACGTGCACGCGATGGGGTTGGGCGGATTCGTCGCCCAGC
The DNA here is from genome assembly GCF_049299075.1 of Gordonia sp. (in: high G+C Gram-positive bacteria). GTDB lineage: Bacteria > Actinomycetota > Actinomycetes > Mycobacteriales > Mycobacteriaceae > Gordonia. Next base: position 1,705 of record NZ_JBAQWU010000216.1, on the reverse strand, counting down.
CGGTGGAGATTCAGGCGAACATCGGTCAGGGCCTACCCGGCTTTCTGGTGACCGGCAGCATCGACGCGTCGTTGCGAGAGGCGAAAGAACGCGTCCGCGCGGCGATCACGAACAGTGGCTTCAAGTTCCCGGAACTGAAGGTCACCGCCGCGCTCGCGCCCGCCGAACTCCGCAAGGAAGGTTCCGGGTTCGATCTCGGAATCGCGTTGGCCATACTGATCGCCAGTGCCGAGCTCGACCTGGACCTGAGCAAGCTGTCGGGCACAGTCTTTCTCGGCGAGCTGGGGCTCGACGGCCGGGTGCGGTCAGTGCGCGGCGTGCTCCCACTGTTGCTCGCCGCCCGGTCCGCGGGGTTCTGCCGCGCGGTGGTGCCGGTCGCGAACCTGCAGGAAGCGTCGCTAGTCGACGACCTAGACATCAGCGGAGCGCAATCGCTGGCGCAGGTGGTGCACTGGATGCTGGGCGCCGAAGAACTGTCCGGGCTGGTCGGCGAGGACGTGCCGCCGCCGCTGGCGGCGCCCGATATGGCCGATGTTGTGGGGCAGGCGGAGGCCCGTCATGCGCTCGAGGTGGCTGCCGCTGGCGGACACCATGTGCTGATGACCGGTTCGCCGGGTATTGGCAAGACGATGCTGGCGGCGCGGGTGCCGGGGATCCTTCCGCCACTGGAACCGGCGGAGGCGCTCGAGGTGACGGCTATCCATTCGGTCGCCGGGACGTTGCCCGCGCACCACCCGCTGATCACCGTCCCGCCGTTCATCGCACCGCACCACAGCGTCACCATGACGGCGCTGCTCGGCGGCGGGACCGGGATGGCCCGCCCCGGGGCGGTGTCGCGGGCGCATCGGGGGGTGCTGTTCCTCGATGAGTGTGCCGAGGCCGGCGCCAAAGTGCTCGACGGACTCCGTCAGCCGTTGGAGGAGGGGCGGGTACGACTGTCCCGGCGGGACGGTGATGCGGTCTACCCGTCGCGCTTCATGCTGTTGCTCGCCGCCAACCCGTGCCCCTGTGCGCCGGTGCACGACGTGGACTGTGTATGCACGTCGGTGGCCCGCAGACGCTACCTTGGCAAGTTGTCGGGGCCGCTGATGGACCGGATCGACATCCGAGTGCAGATGGATCCGCCGGGCACCACCATGCTGATGACCACGGTCGGGGAGTCGTCGGCGGCGATCGCCGAGCGGGTTGCGGCGGCTCGGGAGCGGGCTCGAATGCGCTGGCGTCCGCGCGGCTGGCTGACGAACTCGGAGGTCCCCGGCAGCGCGCTGCGCCGCGACTTCCCGCTGAGTCCCGAGGCGCTGGCGCCCATCGAACAGTGTCTGCGGGACGGTCGGATCACGGCCCGGGGAGCAGATCGTGCTCTGCGCTTGTCGTGGACGATCTGTGATTTGCGCAGCGGCGCTCAGCCCGAGCCTGACGATGTGGCGCAGGCGCTCATGTATCGCGACCGGGAGTGGCGATGACCTGCCCGCTGAGCGAGGACGCCGCGATGGCCGAACCTATCCTGCGGGCGTGGGCGTACCTGTCGGCCGTCGCCGAACCTCCGTGCGCGCCGTTGATCGCGTTGGTCGTGCGATACGGGGCCGAGGAGACCGCGCGGATGGTCAAGAGCCGCACCGCCCCGGACCGCGCAGTCCTGGTCGCCACCGAGGCGCGCTGTGCGGTCGACAGCTCGGCTGCCGACCTGGCGGGAGCGGCTGATCGG
>NZ_JBAQWU010000215.1:0-2899 GCF_049299075.1 Gordonia sp. (in: high G+C Gram-positive bacteria) | reverse complement strand
AACTGGAGCGGCTCCGCAGGCGAATCGGTCAGCCGCTGCCGGAACTGGTGGCCGATGTCGAACAGACCATCGGGGTGGCCGTCGAAGCGCAGGTGCGCGCGCGGCGAATGCGCGGCGCGATCACCGGCCGCGAACACCTCGACGCATTTGCCGAATACGTCGCCTCCTACGCCGACCGGCCCGGCGCCACCCTGCCCGGACTGCTCAGCTTCCTGGACGCCGCCGAGACGGTGGAGAAGGGGCTGGCCGCCGGACAAGTGGAGGTCGCCGAGGACCGGGTCCAGATCCTCACCGTGCACGCTGCGAAGGGATTGGAGTGGGACATCGTTGCCGTGCCGCATCTGGCGCGCGGCATTTTCCCGAGCGCCAAAGCCGAAGGCACCTGGCTCGGTTCGGCCCGGGAGCTGCCCGCCGAACTCCGCGGCGACCTGGCGCGGGCCGGTGGACACGAGGGTTTTCCGGCTCTGGAGCTTGGCGCGCTGAGCGACCGCAAAGAATTGGAGACCGCGCTCGGCGATCACAAGGACGCCATCAAACTCCGCAGGCTCGACGAAGACCGTCGGCTGCTGTACGTCGCGTTGACCCGCGCGAAGGACACCCTGCTGGTGTCGGCGCACCACTGGTCGGCCACCGGTGACTCGCCCCGCGGCGGATCGGATTTTTACGCCGAGCTCGTCGACCTGGTGACCGCAGCCGCCGGGCACGGGAACGCCGACGGCACGGCGAAGGCGATGCGGGTCGAGGTCGCGGCGCCCATACCCGACGACGGCGCACCGAATCCGCTGACCACCGAGGCGGTGACGGCGGTGTGGCCGGTGGACCGGCTCGGGGATCGGCGCGGCGCCTTGCAGGAAGCCGCGCACGCCGTCGAACTTGTGCGCGGCGAGCGGGGTTTGATTCCGGCGGCGGAGGCAGCGGATCCGGAGATCGCGGCGTGGCGCGCGGAAGTAGCGGCGCTGTTGGCCGAACGCGCGCAGTCTGGGGCCGACGAGGTGGATGTCGAGTTGCCGCCGCAACTGTCGGTGAGCCAGTTGGTGGAGCTCGGCGCCGACGAACAGTCCTTCGCCGCACGACTACGCCGACCGGTGCCGTTCCGACCCAACCCGATGGCTCGCCGCGGCACCGCCTTCCACGCGTGGGTGGAGCGCCGGTTCGGGGCAACTCGACTGCTCGATCTGGACGAGTTGCCCGGCGCCGCCGACGAGACTGCCGTCGACGATGAGCTCGACGTGCTGCGCGCGGCCTTCCTGGCCTCACCGTGGGCGGACCGGACCCCGATCGAGGTTGAGGTCGGCTTCGAAACAGTATTCGGGAGCACTGTCGTACGCGGCCGGATGGATGCGGTCTTCGCTGACCGCGAACGCGGCGGCTACCTGGTGGTGGACTGGAAGACCGGGGCCGTGCCCGAGCCTGCCAAACGTCGACCGCTGGAGTTGCAGTTGGCCGCGTACCGGGTGGCCTGGGCCCGGCTGCGCGGCGTGGAGTTGACGAAGGTACGGGCCGCATTCGTCTACGTCCGCCACGACTACACGCTCGAACCGGACACTCTGCCCGACGCCCGGGAACTCGCCGCACTGCTGGACCCCGAGCGGGTGGACCGCGGGACCGGCTTCATCGAGTAGCCTTCGGAGCTGTGATGACGTGTACGGGAGGGACCCGCGATGCGTGACCGGTTCCGCCGCGGCCGTTTCGGCCCCCAAGACATGGTCGACAAGCCCGACTATGCCCTTGTCGGTGTCGTCAGGATTCCGGAACTGGAGACCAGTCCGGCACGCGCCATCGGCCGCCGCGTGCTGTGGGCGCTCGCGGCGCTGCTGCTCTGCTCGGTCATCGTCTACCTCGACCGGAACGGCTACCGCGACGTCAAAGACCAACCGCTCAGCTACCTGGACTCGCTCTACTACTCGGCCGTGACCCTCTCGACGACCGGCTACGGCGACATCACGCCGATCAGTGAGTCGGCCCGGTTGATCAACATCCTGTTCATCACACCGCTGCGCGTGCTCTTCCTGATCGTGCTGATCGGTACCACCCTCGAGGTGCTCACCGAGCGTTCACGGCAGGCGATCAAGATTCAGAACTGGAGGAATCGCGTGCGCAATCACACGATCATCGTTGGTTATGGCACCAAGGGCCGGACTGCTACGACCGCCGTCCTCGCCGACGGCGTGCGACCGAGCGAGGTGGTCGTGGTCGACGACCACCACCCCGCCCTTGAGGCTGCGGCGGCCGACGGTCTGGTGACCGTGCGTGGTGACGCCACCAAGTCCGACATCCTGCGCCTGGCCGGAATGCAGCACGCCGCCGCACTGGTGATCGCCGCTAACCGTGACGACACCGCCGTGATGGTGACCCTTACCGCCCGGGAGCTGAACCCGCGCGCCAAGATCGTTGCGTCGATTCGCGAATCGGAGAATACCCACCTGATGCGGCAGTCCGGCGCGAACTCGGTGGTGGTCTCGTCGGAGACGGCTGGCCGACTCCTCGGTATTGCAACCATCACGCCGTCGGTCGTGGAAGTGGTGGAAGATCTGCTCAGCCCGGAGGAGGGCTACGCGATCGCCGAGCGTGAAGTGGATCCGTCGGAGGTGGGCGGCTCCCCGGCACATACCAAAGATCTGGTCCTCGGCGTGGTGCGCGACGGCCACCTGTATCGGGTCGGGGAAGCCGACGTCGAAGGAATCGAGATCGGCGACCGGCTGCTTTATGTCCGCAAGGGGGAGCGGGGCTGAGTGATGGCGAGGTTCGAGTTCACGTCGCCGCCGCTCTTGTCGCAGGCCGAGTTCGACCGTGCCGATCACCTGCGTGACGACGCCGACCGACTCGCGTCGGGATGGTCGCGTGCCCGCGTGCTCCTGGTCGACGACGGTGGGCGCTATCGGACCGACCAGGGCGGGGC
>NZ_JBAQWU010000214.1:0-7707 GCF_049299075.1 Gordonia sp. (in: high G+C Gram-positive bacteria) | reverse complement strand
CATCACGTTCGACGGGAACTGACTGTGGAGCCGACTTCGCGCGCGATCACCGCCGCCGAGGTTCCGGATCTGATCCTCGCCGCCATCCCTTCGCTCGTTGAGGAGTGGCCCGAGATCGAGGCGGAGAACGCCGACCCCGAAGGTGCGGGCGGCCGGCTCGGATATCTCGACGCGGCATGGGTTGTGCGGCACCTCGCCGATCGGGTGCTCGCTGCGGACACGGACGAACTTGAGGGAGCGTTCGCCCTCATCGAGCACCTCATCAGGGATGGCGACGACTACGTTTCGGAACTCGGGGTCATCGGCTACCTGGAGAGTTTCCACATGGGCACGGGAACGTCGCGTGGCCTCGACCCCAGCGTGTTCCGCCGCTGGCTCGGTCCGCTGTCGCTTCGCTACTGGGACGCCATCATCGAGTTCTGGGAGAAGGGCACCCCGATCCCACAGATCGATCCGACTGACGGCGCTGACAAAGCGCTCCTCGAAGGTGAGTTCGTCACGGCCGACCGCCTCACGCTCGTTTCCCGCGTCGGGTGGATCGAGCTCGCCACCCCCACCTTCGTTCGGGCCGGCGAGAGGTATCGGGTCGACTGGGACGCCAGCACCTTGGTGGTCCAGCGGCTCAATGGCGCTGAGCACACCTTCCAGGCCAAGCCGGCGGGTCCCGAGTCGATTCGATAGCACGAAGTCGTTTGCACGGACCACGAGTTCAGACGAGGATCGTCGGGTGCAGCAGAGCCCGTACGTCTCCTGGGCGGACAGCCTCGAATTCCTGCGGAACTGCGACAGCGTCCCCGCTGCCCTGTGCAACGCAACGACACTTGTCGTGGCGCGCCATCGGTGGGCACAGCACATTCACTGCCGTACGTCGATGCACGACCTTCTCTTCACCACGCCCGAAGACGAGTTTCCGTTCACTCGCTCGGTGGTCGTTCGCGTGCAGGGATCCCGCCACTTGGTGCGCCTGACGAACAGCGACGACGTCGCGGAAATCGAGTGCACCACTGCGGAGATCGATCGCGTCGTCGATGAGGCCCTTGAAGCGCTCGTAGCTCCTTCGCAGGTGTGTCGCGCGTGCGGAGCACCATCGGCCAGCCCGTACTTCACATCGGTGTTCGAGCGGATGCACTATGTCTGCTTCCACCTCGAGTTTGAGCACGGCGACGTTGACCGTGATCAGACGTGCGGCCTGGCCGGTTGCCCAGCCGGTTGAGGTGGGATCACGTCGGCTCGATCACGCTGTCGCGGTACAGCTGCCAGGACCGAAGACTCCCGGCTGGAGTCGCCGGGCTGAAGAAAGTCACCCTGAGAACAGTCGATGGCGCGGCGGCCGAGGCGCGTCGCGACCGTGGAGAACGTGTCCAGGTGCGATCTCCCGCCCCAACCCAGCCCGTGCGCGTCTGGTCCTGGTGATGATGGCCGACGAAGACAGGAAGGCATCGGCCGCTTGAATCGACTCGATCGCCTTGCAAGGCTCCCGTCGGCAGCCGGCAGGAGCAGTCGGCGGGACGGGTGGGACTCTTCGGAGGGTTCGACGCCGGAGACTTCCTCCCCGGTGATCGCGTGGGCGAACGGGACCGCCGAGAACACCGCCTCAGCGATAGTTGCGAACCAGTCCTCGATCGGCTGCCGCCACAAACTGGAATCCGAGCCGTCATCGAAGGGATAGGCGCCGACTCGATCGTCGAGGTTGCCGAGGGCACCGAACGGCAGACACAAGTCGAGCCAGTCGTTCCCGTAGATCGTCTGACCGGTCTCGTAGGACTCCTCGCGAACGAGGATGACCGAGGCGAGAGTGGCACCCAGACCGGGAATGTTGGCAACGCCGTTGAGGTGCCCCACCACAAGGTCGGTCACCGAAACGTCGGCCGTGCTGCCGTCACGCCGGACGGTTCGCCCAAGTGCGCGATATCCCAAAGGGCCGTCAGGGCAGTCTCCAACCGGGTGTCGTCGGCCAGCCCCAACTTGATCGCCAACTCGTAATAGCTGCCGTGCCAGTTGTCGTCGTGCGATGGATCTGTGGGACTCGGCGGTGGCATAAACCTCATCGTGGCAGAGCGGCCGGCACGGCGTCGCAACGATTAGTGGGAACCCCGACACCTCCCGTCGAGGCGTGAGTTCCCCGGCCCCGGCCCGGCTCGAACAGGCCGCTGACCTGGGCAAACGCGCCAGATCAGTAGTACCAGGGGAAGCGCGGCACGCTCAGCGGGTGTTGATGGTGATTGTTGGCATTGTGCGGTTGACCTGCGCAAACGCGTTGGCGGTCGTTGATCGCCGACGGGCGCTGATGACTCTCCTGCCACGTCTTTGCCACGCACCGGTCACTCACTGACCCGCTCCCGCCAGTAGCCCGGCAGTCGCTTGTCGTGCGCAATCGCGATAACTACGAGCTCAGAGGGCTGGACGAGGTAGACGAGGCGAAATGGGAAGCCAGCCACATGCCGCGACCTTACGGCGGGGATGCTGTCCCAGCCGGGCCACATCGCTCCTGACTCGGGCCATTCGACGACGGTGTCGACCATGTCGTCGACGGCCGACTCGAACCGGTCACCAAGCCCCGCACCGCGCGCTTCGTACCAATCAACTTCCGCGTCGTACTCACCCTGAGCGTCAGGGTGCCACGCGATCTGCAAAGCGTCAGTCCTGCCGAGCGTCCTGGCGAGCAGCGCGACGTTCGGCGAGCTGTCGCTTCACCTCTTCGTGAGGGATCGTCTTCACCCGACCGCTCGTGATGTCGTCGACCCGAGACGTGATTTCTGCCGTCCACGCCTCGTGGACCTCGGCCGAATCGGCCGGGTCGTCGAGGCTGGCAAGCAGCGCGTTTGCCACCTGGGCACGCTGATCCACCGGGAGCGTCAGCGCCCACTGCGTGATCTCGTCGATTCCGGCGGTCATGAATGGAGTTTACGCGACCGATCCGATCTCAGTCGTCCAGTCGTCCGTAGAACGTTTGCTGAACTCCCAGCCGTTCGCGGCGTCAAAATCGCGTCCTCCACGACCCGAAGTAGACCGAAGGACCGCTTCCCAGGACATCGCTCGCGTCGACGTGGCAGCGATGCTCCTCGATCGGCTCGTGCGCGGCCAGCATCCGCTGCTCCAGCAGGTAGAGACCGACCGCCTCAAGCCCAGGACCGTACTCCCACGCAGCCAAGGCGAACTCCGTGAAATCAGGAGCCCGGAGAACCAGCACGTCCGAAGCAGGCAGCGGCACGACCAGCATTGCGACTATGCCCGGATGAGACGCCTGAACACCATCGCGCGCTGCCCGGAGAAACTCGAGTCCGACATGCACGGGATCGGCCGGCGGGACGTCAAACAGTTCGTCGATATCAGCCTGTGCGAAGCCACCGGTGTCGATCTCGGCGATGGCCCTGGTCGACAGCCATTCCGTTGCGCTTCGGCCGATGCTCATTGCGGCGCTCTCCGGAAGAACGCCTCGATGGCCGGCCAAACGATTGGCAGCTCACCGTCCGCACGAGTACCGACCGGCGGTGCGACAACGTGCAGGAAGTTCTCGGATCCCACATGGGCAGGCCGAGGCTTCACTGCGGCGACCCGCTTACGACTGGCCGCGGCCGCCTGCCTGCAGTGGTCGAGGCGATCGCCAGCGTGCGATTCGGCCCAAGCCGGGACATCGGCCACCGAGTCATCCAGATCGAGCAGCGCGGTCTTCGGGTCGGCAAGTCGGTCCATCACAATGACGCCCCGGCACCACGTCAACGCGGCCCGGTCATTGGCGCCCGCGAGCCACGTCTTAGTGCCAAGATCCAGAGAGTGGACGGCGCCTCGTGGTTGGCCTTCGACAAGCGCCGAGACGGCGTACAGGAGCCACGTGTCCGGGAGCCACGTGTCCGGGAGCCATGCACCGCCGCCCCATGCGATCCAGCTCTTCGTCCAGTCGTAGATCGAGCGCCGGTCGCCCTCCCGCACGCCGCTGAGTAGTTTCTCGCGGCATTCGGCTCCCCAAGCGGCAATGTCGCCGCCCGGGACCGTTGCGGGGTTGAACGTCATGCGCGGCTCTGGGGATGGCGAGGCAGCCAGGTCAGCAACTCAGCGCCGAGGGTTTCGATCAGGTCGACGCCCCATACCGTGAGTGTCTGCTGCCACGGATGCCCGAAGGTGCCCCACCGGAGGTCCTGCGTCATGTGCGCGTAGTAGTCGCCGTTGGGGAAGACCGGAACGCCGGCAGTCGCAGCGGTCAGCGACTGAAGTGCAGGCGAATACCGGTAGGCCGGGTGCTGCCAGTCCAAGGCTGTCAGTTCCTCGTCTTCAGCAAGCCAGACGAACGCACGAAGGCCGGACGCGTTGATCGCCGCTTCACCTGCCGCGAACTTCGGCCCGTCGTACGCGAACACCTCCCCGAGATCGAGGACAAGGCAATCGTCCGAGAGTCTGATCGCGGGGTGCTCGCGCTCATGGAAGTTCGCCTTGAATGCGAACCGTTCGTCGAAGGGCGCCCAAGCGATGTCGTAGTCGACCTCGCGCCACACGTCCGCCGCGTTGATCGACTCGTCCACGACGGCGAGGTTATCGGCTCCGCGCCTCAGTCGCCGGCCTTCCTCAACGTCCCGGTCGCGGGTGCCTTCCATCGCCAACTTCCACCCGATCCCCCTTCGTCATTGGCAACCATTGACCCTTCACGGCTCTCGGGATCTCGCCCCAAGCACTCGCTCCCGCAGTCGGCTACGACCACGCTGAACACCTACAGCCACCTGTGGCCGACTGCCGGGGATCGGACGCGCGCGGCTGCCACCGACTTGATGAGCGAGGCTGTCCGATTGTCTCTTAATAAGTGCCAAAGCGACAGGTTGCCCCGTAGCCTTGGCACTTATTAAAGGACATACGGACATGACTTCCCTCTTCGCTACCCCAGATCCAGATCTCGAGGACCAGCAGGTCATCGGCGAGATCCACGAGACGCGCGCTTCACTCGCCGACTACCTGCGCGCGCCCAAACGTTGGAACGGGCTGCTCCGACGCACTTCGACCGCGCGCGCTATCCAGGGTTCCAACACCATCGAGGGCTACACCATCAGCGACGAGGACGCCGTCGCCGCTGTCGACGGCGAGCCCCCACTCAGCGCTGACGAGGAGACGTGGCTCGAGATCATTGCCTACCGCCGAGTCCTCACCTACGTCCTCAACGTGGCGACGGAGCCGGGCTTCGTGATCGACGAGGCTGTGCTCCGTTCGATGCACTTCATGCTGCTCGATCACGACCTGTCTAAGACACCCGGTCGTTACCGCACCAAGGAGATCTTCGTCCGCGACGACAAGCGCGGCGTCAACGTATACGCGGGTCCGGACGGTGACCTGGTTCCGGAGCTGATGCGTTCGCTATCTGAGTCGCTGTCGACGCCGACAGCTGATGATCCGCTCGTGCGCGGGGCGATGGCTCACCTGAACCTCGTCATGATCCACCCGTTCCGCGACGGAAACGGGCGCATGGCCCGCGCCCTCCAAACGATGGTGCTCGCCCAGGATGAAGTGGTCGAGCCGACGTTCTCAGGCATCGAGGAGTGGCTAGGCAACAACACCCAGGACTATTACGACGTCCTAGCCGCGACCGGACACGGTGCTTGGAACCCCGGAAACGACGCGACGCTGTGGGTGAAGTTCAATCTGCGAGCGCATCACATGCAGGCACATACGATGCGTCGTCGATTCGACGAGGCCGAGATCCAGTGGCGCAAGATCGACGAGTTGGTCTCAGAGCATCGCCTCAACGACAGGATCGGCGCCGCGCTCTTCGACGCGCTAATCGGATTGCGCGTGACACGGCCGTCCTACGTGAAGCTCACCGAGCTTGACGAACGAACCGCCACACGCGACTTGGTCAACGCCGCCAACACCGGCCTGCTGGAAGCACGAGGCGAGCGGCGCGGTCGCCACTATGTCGCCGGCGAACCGCTCCGGCAGATCCAAGCCGAACTAAGGGCGGAGCGGAAGCCCCTCGACGATCCCTACCCAACCCTTATCGGCGAGATCAGGCGGGCATTGCCGTGAGGACCCCGTCGAACAACCCCGTCGGCACAGCCGCTCAGTCCGCGACCAAGGCGCAGTTCGAGCTGCTCGGCTGGGGAGTAGCGCCAAAACCCGAGCACGATCTCGGGACTGATTTGGTCATGGCTCGAGACGACGAACACGTAGACGTCCGTCGCCTTGTGGGTGTGCAGGCGAACGGGCGCACCGACGGCCGTGTCCGAACTGCTCGATCAGGTTCTCAGCGAGCCTGGGGTGCGACTCGGTCTTGCCGTGAGCGAGACACTGACCGACGACGAGTCGCACGCCAACTTGGAGCCGCTGCTGCGGCGGCTTTCTCGGCAGCCGTCCGCCGCCGTGCGCTGGCGCGCGAATCACGCGCTCAGCAGGATGAGCCGCTGATTATCGACTGCCGACGGCCTCAGACTGCTGGCGACGGACTTCTTGCGGACTTTCTGCGGACCAGACGCGGACTCTTCAGCCGCACACCCCCTCTGACGCGAAGATTCACCTCAAGTGGGTGGGTCTTTGCGTCAGGCCGGTCGGTCAGGATGCGGTGTCGAGGGTGACTCGGTAGCCCATGGATTCGAGTTGGGCGATGGCTCGCTTCTTGGTGCGGTCGGGGTGGAGCTGGGTGAAGAACTCGGCGCCGGGGTCTTCGTAGAGGGTGCCGGTGGTGCCCATGTGCCAGATCGCGATGAGCATGGAATGTTGAATCGCGACATTGGCCTTCATCGGCCCTCGACGGCTGGCGATGCGTCGGTAACGGGCACCGAGGTAGGTGGTCCGGTTCTGGGAGCAGGCCATCGCGGCCGCACCGAGCGCTCCTTGCAGGTAGGGGTTTCCTGGCCGGGTCCTGGAGGACTTCACCTTGCCGGCGGACTCGTTGTTGCCTGGCGTGGTCCCGGCCCACGAGGCGAGGTGTTTGGCCGTCGGGAATCGGGTCATGTCGGCACCGGTCTCGGCCACGATGATGTCGGCGGTGATCGTGGAGATCCCCGGGATGGTGCAGATGAGGTGGTGGAAGCCCTGAAACGGCTCGATCACCACCTCGATCCGCTCGGTCAACTGCTCGATCGCGACCGTGTGTCGATCGATGAGGGCCAGGTGGACCCGGGCCAGGAACGCATGGTGCTCGTTGAACCTGCCCGCGAGCGCCTCAGTCAATTCTGGGATCTTGTTCCGCAGCCGACGCTTGGCCAGATCAGCCAGCCCGGCGGGGTCGCGGTCGCCGGCGATAAGCGCGTCGAGCATGGCCCGGCCCGAAACACCCATGATGTCGGAGGCGACCGCGGACAGTTTGATCCCGGCGTCCTCCAAGACCTTCTCCAACCGCTGGACCTCCCGACCGCGTTCGCGGGTGATCGCGGTCCGTGCCCGGGTCAGATCCCGCAACTGTCGGATCGGCTCTGGCGGAACGAACGAGCCGCGGACAAGACCATGAGCACCGAGCTGAGCCAGCCAGGTCGCGTCGGCGACATCGCTCTTGCGGCCCGGCAACGTCTTGACGTGGCGGGCGTTGACCAGCATCACCTCGACGCCGGGAATGCCCTCGAGCAGGTAGTAGAACGGCTTCCAGTAGTCGCCGGTGGCCTCCATGACCACACAGGTGACCCGCTCGGCGACCAGATGCTCACGCAGCGCGAGGATCTGACCGGTCATCGACGACCAGGTCGTGACCGTCTCGACAGTCTTGCGGCGCCCGGCACCGGCGACACGGACGCA
>NZ_JBAQWU010000213.1:0-2058 GCF_049299075.1 Gordonia sp. (in: high G+C Gram-positive bacteria) | reverse complement strand
CGGCCTGCGCGCAGATCGACAGGGACGGGTTCACGCCCAAGTTGGCCGAGATGGCGGCACCGTCGGTGATGAACAGCGACGGGTAGCCCCACACCCGGTGGTAGGGATCGATCACACCGTTCTCGGGCACACCGAACGCGTCCTGGAGCAGGTCCCGCCGCCGCGCGCCCAGAGCTGAGCCACGCGATCACCGAATCGTTCACCGGCGCGCTCAACAACCCGTTCCTGATCAGCGGCAGCGTCGCCGTGCTCGACGGCGTCGCGCCGTTCCTGCTGATCCGCAGCAAAGACTTCGTCCAGCAGGCCTAGCACTCCAACGTCCTCTGATCGGGGGATTCTCCGGTGGCTCCGTCAATTACGGATCTGCGCCGAGTCGCGTCGCTGCTATAAATAACCAATGCTAATCGCCTCCCAACGCACCTTGCTGCGCCGATCGGTCCTTTCCGCCTTGGCCATTGTCTCCACCGCGGCCGTGGCGATCAGCGGCTGCTCATCGTCCGACGCTCCGACATCGTCACCTGAAAGCTCCGGTGCAGCCGATCCGTCAGCGACATCGACGTCGGCCTCGACTACCGAAGCGGCGCCAACCGACGCGCAATGGGAGGTGACCGCGACCCTGAAAGAGGTCCGAGCGATCGTCGGATCTAAGCAAGCAGCGGTGGTGGTCGGCCCCAACGCCAGCACCTCCCAGGGGCAGGTCGGATTGCGCGGCTTCACTCCTGACGGAACATCGAAAGGCTCGACGAATATCTCCGATAAGGATGAGAGTCCATGCGGCTTCTTCGCGTTCGACTCGGCCGATGGCCCGCGCGTTGGCTATCGAACGCGATCACACGTGGAGGCCGCTGGCATCGTGCCGGAGAAGTGGCAAACCAATATCGTCGTGCGGGATGCATTGACTCTGGACGAGAAGTGGTCCACGAAGGTCGCCGAGCACGAGAACATCGATCACACGGGTTGCGACGACGCCACTGTGGAGACCACGACATACAACGGGCAGTGGGTGGTGGTGAGCGTTGTGACTCACCGAAGCATTGTGCTCGATTCGGCCACCGGAAAGATCGCCCAGCAGTTGGACGGCTACCCGGAGGTGCGCGGCAACTACGTGGGCGTGTCATCAGGTCCGGAGATGACTATCGTCGAACCGGGAACCGGTAAGAAGGTCGCGGAACTATCCGTTCTCAAGAACAACTCGAGACTCCGTAGCCTTCAGGGCATCCTGATGAGCAACGAGATCCGCGGGGGCGACGGGGAACGCGGAATCGTCTACGACGATGAGATGCTCTACCTGGTCTCGTGGCGGGATGGCTCAGTAGTCAAAAAGATCCCGCTCCCCGGTGAGCTCGACGGTTCGATCGTCGTCGACAACGAATCGAACCGCGTGTACGTTCCCGTGAAGACCGACGGCAAGTTCGTCCTCCTCGCTCTTGATGCCGCCAACGGGTACTCCGAGTTGTGGCGGCAGACGGGCCCGCGTGACGCGTGCGTCGTCTACCCGAAGTCAGTAATCGTGCGTGCCGAATCTGGCAACTTCGCCAGCCTGTCACCGGAGGATGGGTCGCAGCAGACGCACACCGATATCGACAACACGGTCAGCTGCGGGCTGATCGTCGGGGACTACACCTTCATGCGTGTCGGAATGACGCACGGGTATCAGGTCATAAGGTTCGCTCCCTGACATCGACCGCGCTTCCACGCCGAGTAGCACGCGAGCGGATGTAGGCACCGCACGAGAGCGAGTCTCAGCCCGCTCGGTCACCACGGTAAACAGGAGGCGCGGCGGCCCAAACACAACGGCCACGGTGAACGGATCGACGCTCCGTCGCCGAACCAGTGCCAGAGAGTCTTCAGTGCCAGCGAGGCTTAGTCGACGCTAGTGCCTTCGCGCGCGGCGGTCTCCGACGCGGCGGTCCGCGCCTTCGCCACCGAGGCGATCGGCGTGATCGACAGCCGTAGCGCGCCGGGCGCATCGGCAGGCACGACCGGATTAGCCGGTGCCACCGCGTTGATCCGCTGGTACGGCGCGCCCTGCGCCGGACGCGGATCGGCCTCACCTTT
>NZ_JBAQWU010000212.1:0-3308 GCF_049299075.1 Gordonia sp. (in: high G+C Gram-positive bacteria) | reverse complement strand
GTCGAGGCCGGCGGCCGGTAGCGCTGCATCGGAACGCGGGCGGCGCGAACCTCATCGGAATCAGCGACTGCGACCGTCGCTGCAGAGTCCTGGCTTTGTGTGGCCGCTGCCGCGGATTCTGCGCTCTCGACCCTGGCGGCGGTAGCGCTCGACGGCTGATCGCCGTCGCCGCGTGTCACCAGCGCGATGCCGACACCGCCGACGGCGACCAGCGTGATCGCGGCCGCGACGACGATGTGTTTGGTGGCGCGTCGGCGCACTGCGTCGGGGTGGGGGTGATCGCTGTCGGCGGCGGCGATCTCGTCGACGGGGTCCTCGGCGGCGGCCCACGCCAGCGACATTGGTCCGGACGACACCGATTCGAGCACGCCGGTGCCCGCCTCGTCGCCGGCAAAAGTCTCCGGGAACTGGTCCTCGGGCAGCAACAGGGTGTAGCCGCGGTCCGACAGCGCCTCCCATAGGCCGGGCCAGTCGTCGGTGCCGGGGCCGAGGAAGACAGCGGCCACCGGCTCGCGTCCGGCCAGTTCGACGATCATGCCGTGCGCGCGGTTTACTTCGGGGACAGTGGCGGCCATCACCGTGTCCAACGACACCGTGACCAGGCGCAGGTGTTCCCGGCCCAGCAGCAGGGCGCTATCGCGGTCGTGCAGCTTTTCGCGAGCCTGGGGGCACAGGGCTAGTAGCTCGGCGAAGCCAGCCTCGGTCTCCACGCCGACGACGGACTCGCTGTCGCGCAGATACGTCGCGACGCGCACATCGAGCACAGGCGGGGTGATCCGCGGTTCGGTCACCACCGCTTCGACGGTGCGATCGCGATCCAGCCGGGCGGCCCAGATGCCTTGCTCATCGAAGTCGAGGGCGAGCACGGCGCCGGATGAGGTCTCCGGGATGGTGAATTCATCGAGCCAGTCGGGTGGCGCAGGTGTGGGGTCAGTCATCGGCTCGCCTAGATCTGGTTCTGCGCGAAGTTCAAGTAGGCCTTCGACGGCGTCGGGCCGCGCTGTCCCTGATACTTGGATCCCACCTGGGCCGAGCCGTACGGGTTCTCCGCGGGGGAGGAGAGGCGGATCAGACATAGTTGACCGATCTTCATGCCGGGCCACAGGGTGATTGGCAGATTGGCCACATTGGAGAGTTCCAACGTGATGTGCCCAGAGAAGCCGGGGTCGATGAATCCCGCGGTGGAGTGGGTGAGCAGGCCAAGGCGGCCCAGTGACGACTTGCCTTCCAGTCGACCGGCGAGGTCGTCGGGCAGGCTGCAGATCTCCAGGGTCGAGCCGAGCACGAACTCCCCCGGGTGCAGGACAAAAGGCTCGCCGGCACTCGGCTCCACCAACGAGGTCAACTCGTCCTGACGCTGTGCCGGGTCGATGTGGGTATATCTGGTGTTGTTGAACACGCGGAACAGTCCGTCCAAGCGGACATCGACACTCGACGGCTGAACCAGCTCGGCGTCGTAGGGATCAATGCCCAGACGGCCGTCCTGGATTTGCGCGCGAATGTCGCGGTCAGAGAGCAGCACGTGATTGAGATTATCCGACCGCCGTCGACGCAGCGACATTTGCTAGGGTTTGTGGCGCGAGGCTTTCTGCCTTGTAATGCCGGTGTGGCGTAGTGGTAACGCTGCTGCTTCCCAAGCAGCCGTCGCGGGTTCGATTCCCGTCACCGGCTCCATCTGTGCCGACCGTGTACGTGGGGTGAAGGCGGCGCCCGGGGTGCTTCACCCCGCCGTGGTCGCACGCCGCCGCCCTTAACCGCAGTGCGGACCGTCGGGCCGTGTCCGGAGGTCGCGTACCAGCCCCGCCGGAGTTGCTCCAGTGCGCCGCCGCGCACCTGGCAGCGCACCTCCCGGTCGGCACCTGGCTTCTGGTGTCGGCCACCGTGAAATCGTTTGCTCAATACCGAACCTAGACGCACAGCGCAGCCGTCCGGTTCGGTTCGACACGCCCGGGGGCGTGGAGACAAGGCTGGTCACAGATTCTTGAGCTTGGGCTTGAGGTTCAGTGGTTTGATGACGATGGGGGCAAGGACGGCCGCGATCATCATGCAGATCGCCATGCTCATCAGCGAGAGGAGGGCGCCGCCGCCGAGATTGCTGAGCGACTTGTCCTTTGTCAGTTCGCCGCTGAGGGCGACGAAGCCCATCGAGCCGGGAACCATCAGCCAGAAGGTGGGCAGGAACATCACCAGCGTGCTGGGATGGCTCTTCAAATGCGCGTTCAGGGCCCAGGCGGCCAGCAGGGCCAGGCCGAGCGAGACGCCGCCAGCGAAGGCCGCCGACATGGCGTGCAGCAGCAACTGGTTCGCCCAGAAGGTGCCGAAACAGAACACGACGATCCACACCCAGGCCTGGCGCGGCGTACAGAAATACAAGACGTTGCCTATGCCGAATACCGGTGCGGCGATCCACAGGACCCACGATGGCGCCTGCTGGCTGGTGAGGTCCGCGAGGTTGTCGGAGGTCATGCCGGCCAGGTCGATCGCGAGCGCCAGGCCGAAGGCCATCGACATCAGGAGCATGAAGGCGTACATCAAGCGTGAGCTGCCCGCGATCATGTCGCCGGTGGTGAGCTCGATGATTGCGGTGGTCAGCGCGGCGCCCGGGATCAGGGTGAGCACCGGGATCACCGCGACGCGCACGGGGTCGTCTGTTCCACCGTGGATCGCCCAGAGCGCGATGGCCAGCGCAGAAACAAACGTGAGAGCGACCGGCATCAGCGAGGCCAGCGTGCCCTTTATGCTGCTCCACAAGGAGATCGCCGCGATGGGAATCGAGATCACCATGACCGCGACCGAAGCGGCCAGGCTCATCCGGAAACAGAGCGCGAAGCCCAGGGCCATCAGCACGTACCCGGCGATCCGGAGCAGGAGATTGACCGGCGGTTTGGACGCTTCGATCGCGCGCAACTGGGCCAGTGCCTCGTCGATCGGCACTGCCCCACGCCGCAACTGCCGGACCAGCGTTTCGGTGCTAGCGATCTGATCGAATCGGAATGCCGAACCGGTGCCGGCCAGCTCCACCAGACTGCTCCCGCGGTCGACGGCGAAGACATAGCTGGGGAAGACCTCGACGGCGATGTCGTAGCCGTACGCCGCGCACACTTCCCGGAGGACTTGCTGCGTCTGTGGGGCCGGGTAAGAGGACCTGTTCAGCGCTTCGCCGACCTGTGCCACCAGCACCAGCATCTGGTCGCTGGGGTCGTTGTTGGGTGCGGGGTCCCCCGATGGCCGACCGGCCGGTGACGAGGGATCCTCGTGCGGAGCGGTAGCCGAGTCGGTCGGCGTCGTCTGGTCGTCAGGCATATACG
>NZ_JBAQWU010000211.1:0-3031 GCF_049299075.1 Gordonia sp. (in: high G+C Gram-positive bacteria) | reverse complement strand
CGCTGGCGGCGCAAGGCGGCGATGGCGCCGTGGCCGCGCGCAGCGCCCTGTCGCTGCTGTTCCGGCTGGCCGGAGGCGGCCAGTGAGGTTGCATCGCCTGCGGCTGAAGGACTTTCGCGGAATCGAGGAGCGCGACATCGAGTTCGCCGACTCGGGTATCACGGTGGTCGAGGGTGCGAATGAGGCTGGCAAGTCGTCGATGATCGAGGCACTCGATCTGCTGCTCGGAGTCAAGGACGACAGCAAGGGTGCCGGCGTGCGTGCGGTGAAGCCCGCGGGCCGCGACGTCGGTTCCGAGGTCTGTGCCGAGATCAGCTGCGGCCCGTGGCGGTTCGAATACTTCAAGCGGTTCAACCGCAAAACCGAGACCAGGCTCACCATTCTGAAACCGAAACGCGAACAACTGACCGGCCGCGGCGCACACGAGCGCGTCACGGCCATCCTGAACGAGTCCCTCGACGACACACTGTTCCGCGCGCTCCGGCTACTGCAGACCGCGGGCCCGGACCTGGGTGATCTCGCCGACTCGGCGGCGCTGACCCGCGCACTGGATCGGGTCGCCGCGCCGACAGTGGGCAGTGCCCTCGATGACGCTGCCGGTGCTGACGACGGCGCCGGAGCGGCACTGATCGAGGCGGTCGAAGGCGAGTTCACGCGGTACTTCACCGCCACCGGTCGGCCTGCCCGCGAGCTGGCTGACGCGACCGCGGCGGCCAAGTCTGCCCGCGCGGCCGTCGATGCGGCGGCCGAGCTGATGCGGGCGGCCGATCAGGCTGCGGCGGAGCTGCCAGCGGTGGAGTTGGAGCATGCCCGGGTAGCCACTGACCATGCGTATGCGACCGCAGACTTTGAGGACCTGGGAAGGCGTCTCGCCGAG
Source organism: Gordonia sp. (in: high G+C Gram-positive bacteria) (assembly GCF_049299075.1). Lineage (GTDB taxonomy): Bacteria > Actinomycetota > Actinomycetes > Mycobacteriales > Mycobacteriaceae > Gordonia. Next base: position 2,154 of record NZ_JBAQWU010000211.1, on the reverse strand, counting down.
GCGGAGAAGGTAGAGGCACGGTTGGCTGAGGGGCGGGCGCGCGCCGGGGAGTGGCGACTGAAAGCCGATCTCGCGGAGCGAGATCTGGTCGAGCGGACCGCGGCGGCCGCGCGGATAGCGGTGCGGGAGAAGCGGATCGAGACCGAGGCCACGCAGGCCGCAGAGGCGGCGGCGGGGGCGACTCGGGCCGCGGCGGAGGCCACTGAGCTGGACGAGGCCGTGGGCCTAGCCCGAGTGGCGCAGCAGGCGCTGCGAGCCGAGTTGGCTGTGGCCGAAGCCGCCGAGCAGCTCGCGACTCGGCGAGCCCGGCTGGCAACGATCGATCAACTGCTTGATGATGTGCGTGGTCTGGACGCCCGGTCTGCCGAGCTGGCGCCGATGATCCAGGCCAATCCTGTGGTGTCGCAAGACGTTTCGATGGCCAATGATCTCGATCGGAAGATCACCTCCATCCTTGCGCGGATCGACGCGGCGGCCGCCACGGTGGAAGTGCTGCCGACCGGTGACGAACCGGTGACTCTGGACGGCGTAGCGGTCACCGAGGCGCGGACCGTCGCGGCGGTGGGTGAGATGGTTATCGAAGCCGCGGGTGTGCGCGTCGTGGTGCGCGGCGCCGTGGACACTCAGTCTTTGGCCGAGCAGCTTTCCGAGCTCCAGACGCAGGCTGCGCGACACCTGGCGCGGTGCGGTGTCGCCGAACTCATGCAGATCGCCGGTCGGGCGCAGGAGCGCGCGGACCTCGAACGAGAACGTGCCGGACTGGCCGCCGCCCGGACCCGCGTGCTGGCGGGAGCCGGTGTCGAAGCACTGGCCGCCGAACGCGGCCTGCTGGTCGCCGAATTGGCGGGCACGGGGGAGTCAGGAGAATGCCGACCGGTCGCCGACCTGGTGGCCGAGGATCGCCGACGCGCGGATTTCATGTCGCGGTCGGAACTGGCGGCGGTGCGGCAGCGCCAGCTCGCCGATGGGCTCCGGACACGCGCCGAGGAGAAGGCCGCGGCGGTCACGGCCGAGCGGGCCGCTGCGACGGCCGAGCGCAGCACCCTCGTGGAAGAGCGTGCTCGCGTCTCCGACGCCGCACTGGCGGGTATCGTCGCCGGCACAGAGTCGGAGTGCGCACAGGCGCAGTCGCTGGTCACCGAGCGGGAGAAGGAAGCAGCTGCTGTCGATCCGGCGGGTGTGCAGGCCCGGTACGCCGAGGCCGCGCAGAATGTCGACCGGCTGGCGGCCACGCTGAAGCAATTGTGGGACAAGCGGACTCAGCTACGCACCAAGCTGGACATGTGCCGGGACGAGAACCGGCTGGACGATATTGCGATCACGGAGAAGGCGGCTCTAGCCGCCGCAGCCGAACTGGCCCGTGTGCGGGAGCGTGCCGACGGCGCGAAGCTGCTCTACGAGACGCTGATCGCCAAACAGGCCGAGAGCCGAGCCCGGTACGTGGCGCCGTTCACCCGTTCGCTCGAAGAACTGGCCGCGCCGGTCTTCGGTGACTCGGTTCGCTTCGAGGTGGCCGACGATTTCACCATCGCCAGCCGCACCCTGGACGGCACGACCGTCGACGTCGCCGCTCTGTCCGGGGGAGCGCGCGAACAGCTCGGGCTGATCGCCCGTCTGGCGTGCGCGAAGATCGTCGACGAGACCGATGGCGTCCCGGTGATCCTCGACGATGCCCTCGGCTACTCCGATCCGGAGCGGCTGGCATCGATGACGCGGGTGCTCGCCGAGGCCGCCGGTGACGCCCAGATCATCGTGCTGACCTGCACGCCCGGCCGGTACGCGGCAGTCGACGGCGCACACGTCGTCGCGGTCTGACATAGGCGCGCGGCCCCGGTGTTGGGGAGTGCAACGCCGGTGCGCTACTGTTGCTTCGCTTGACCCGCCCCCCTAGCTCAGGGGATAGAGCGTCTGCCTCCGGAGCAGAAGGTCGCAGGTTCGAATCCTGTTCGGGGTACGATAGAAGAAAAGGCCGGTATTCCACCACAAAACGGAATGCCGGCCTTTCACGTACTAGAACCCTTCCAAAGGAGTGTCATTTTCCGCAACGAGTACTGGTTTTCCCTGGGAAAATACGTTGCGTGAATCCGAAAACGCCACTCCTTTGGGAGAGTGTAGGCCGAACCTTCCTACAGCTGGATCCCGTTCGTGTAGTAC
>NZ_JBAQWU010000210.1:0-2105 GCF_049299075.1 Gordonia sp. (in: high G+C Gram-positive bacteria) | reverse complement strand
GGGTTCACCCGATGACACCGACGAAGTGGTTGCGCCAGGCTGAGGTGGACGAGGGCGCCAAGCCCGGCACGACTACCTTGCTCTGTCATCAGTGTCGGTTGATCCACCAGATATGCGTTGACAACACCGTGGCGAATGCACACCAGGCGGGGTAAGCCGCCAGCGGCGCAGCGCGCCGTTGTCGCACCGCAACGGCGCGGCGGGTCAGGTCGACGCTGCTGGCGGTAAGCACTCCGGCGGTCAGCGCAGCGAGCCCGAGACGGTGACGGTTGAAGAACACCCACGACCAGCTTGCGTTGAGACCCAAATTGAGCGCGAGTGCGGCGCAGAATCGTCGCGCCGTGTCATCGTGGCTGCCATCGGCCAGGCGGTCAATCGTGTCGGCGGCGACCAGTGCGATGTCCCCGTAAAGTAATGGCCAGACGATGGGAAACGCCTGCCGCGGCGGCTGGTAGCTCGGCTTGCGCAGGCGCACGTACCACTGCGAGTCGACTTCGCGGCCGGAAGCTGCGCCTCCAGCGAGGCTGGTCGCCGCCACTGCAGCCGCAGTCACGCCAATAGTCTTCATGCGCATAGTATTTCGCTCCTTGAGTATTGAGTAGACGCATTTCCCATCGCATGCGAGCACCATCAAGTTTCGACGGGGATCGCGATCTCGTTGCGGCGCCGACACGGGAGCGTCCACGGCGGATCGTAAAACCACGCGGTAGATTCGCCGACGGCCACGAATCCGTAGTCGCGCAGTATTTCGCGCAGGCGACGGGTGTGCTCAGCCACCCTGTCGGGACCGCGGTCGCCGCTGAAGCGCAGCACCGCAACCGTTTCGGGTGCCACCGCGACCAGCGCAACGCGCTCGTCATCGGGCGTCGGCAAGGAGTGCAACGTCCACCCGGGTGGCATGTAGAACCGAATCATCCAGCTCTGATTCTCACTGATCTGCTGCGCCACCGGTGCCGTCATAGCGATCTTCTGGCCACCATCTCCGGTCGCCCGCTGGCCTACGGGCGCGGTCATGGCGATCCGGTCGGATTGGTGGTTGGCGCCGAAGATATAGCCAGCCAGCCGCCGGAAGCCCGCACTGCGGGCCGCTTCCTCGTCCGCAACCACCGCCGTCTGGGCCGCTATACGTGGCCCGTACTGGCGAATCTCTACTCCGTCGGCCAACGACTGCACGCTGTGCGAGGGCTCCTCGACGCCGACCCGAATCCCCACCGTCGACGCGACGGTCCCCACGACCTGGCTCGCAGTCGTTCGCAACTGAGTCAACAAGGCGTAGTCCTTCCAGTTCCGTTAGCTGGACATCGGGTTCAGTGGTGATTCGGAGCCGTGGCCGCCTCGGATGGCCCGTTGAGCCCGATTTGACGCAGCACTTGCTCGATTTTTCAGTTGGTGTACCCATCCAACGACGGAACGGGACCGAATAACTGCTGTCCGAACAAGTCCTTGGCGGCATCACGTCGCTGAAGCACGAAGGGAAACACGCTCATGAAGATCGCCACACGCGCGGCCGCGTCGGCGGCAGCCGTCGGTATTGCGGCATCGGGGATGCTCGCACTGGCGGTAGGTACTGCGACCGCCGACCCAGTGGGCCCCGGTTGCGCCGAGTACGCCCGCCAGGTGCCTTCGGGTCCCGGTTCAGTGATGGGTATGGCCGCTGACCCGGTGACTGTCGCCGCGGCGAACAACCCGATGTTGAAGACGTTGACCGCGGCGTTGTCTGGCAAGCTCAATCCGAATGTCAACCTGGTCGACACACTCAACGGCGGACAGTTCACGGTCTTCGCGCCGACCGACGACGCGTTCGCCAAGATCCCGTCGGCCACCATCGATTCTCTGAAGACCGATTCGGCGACGTTGACAAGCATTCTCACCTATCACGTGGTCCCGAACCGGGTCGATCCCGCCAACGTGGTGGGCACTCACAAGACGGTGCAAGGTGGAACCGTGACGGTCACCGGAACGCCGGAGGGGTTGAAGGTCAACGACGCATCGGTGATCTGCGGTGGAGTCAACACCGCCAACGCGACGGTGTATTTGATTGACACGGTTTTGATGCCACCCGCTCACTGACGCAACACGGGATCGATGCGGGGAAACCACAGTAG
>NZ_JBAQWU010000209.1:0-1810 GCF_049299075.1 Gordonia sp. (in: high G+C Gram-positive bacteria) | reverse complement strand
CCCGAGGATTTCTCGACGCGGCCGTCACCGTGGCGCAGTCCGCGGACGCGCTCACCGACTGGCGCGGGGCCACCCGCGAGGCCGTCGCCCAGCGACTGGAGCGGCAGGCCAGTGCGGCCAACGGAATCTTCGCGAGTCTGGACGCTGCCGGCGGCCTCGGCCGGGAGGCCTACACGACCCTGGCCCCAGTACGCACCCTGCTCCTACAGACGGTGTTCACCGCCTCGACCAAGGGCTTCCTGGTGGCCGACAACGGCACCGTCACCCACCCGTCTGGGCGCCGGGGACTGGACGCCAGCTTCCTGACTTTCCGGATCACGTCACTCCTCGCGCAGCTCACCGCCTACGACGCCCTGCTCGGTTCCCGACTCCGCGAACGGGCCGCCCAGATCACCGCCGACGGCATCTCACTTCCCCGTCCCGGCGGCGGCTGGACTGATCCGATCACCCTCGTGCGGCAGTTGCAGACCCTCGATCAGGAGTCGGTGCGCCGATTCTGGGAGGCCCTGACTCCGAGCGAGGAGCAGCTGCTGGTCAGCACCAACCCGGAAGTGATCGGCAACCTGTACGGGGTGCCCTTCGCCGACCGCATCAACGCCAACCGGATCGCCATCAGCCGGGCATTGCGCGGCGAGGTCCAGGGCGGTCGCGGCGACTGTGAGCGAGCCCGCGCACTGCGCGCCATGCTGGCCCCCGGGCGTCAGTTCCTCGCCTTCTCCGCCGCGGGCACCGGGAGCTACATCGAGCAGATCGGCGAACTCCGGCCCGGCATCGACGGGGTCGGCGTGCTGGTCCCCGGCACCGGAACCAACCTGAACAATGCGGACCAGCAGCGGCGCCGAGCCCTGGCGTTGGCGCAACGGTCCGGATCGGCGGTGTTCGTCTTCAGCGACGGCGCACTGCCGCAGCGGGTGATCCCGGAGCAGCAGAATCTGCGTATCCCGTCCGCGTACATCGGGACCGCCGTCGACGGCGAGCCAGCACGAAAACTCGGCCAGCAGCTGGTCGGGTTCGGCCGCGACCTCGATGCGGAGATCGCCAAGTACGCCCCGGGCACCGCCACCACCTATCTGGGACACTCGTACGGCGGCACGGTGGTCGGCACCGCCGAGCAGTACGGGTTGCGCGCCGACCGGATCGTGTTCGCCTCCGCAGCGGGTACCGGCGCCGCCGACGGACCATGGCGCGATCCGAATCCGGCGGTGCAACGCTATTCGCTCACCCCGCCGGGCGATCCGATCCACTGGGCGCAGAAGTATGGCGGCGGCGTGCACGGCGGGGATCCCGATCATGCGCCCGGCGTCCGGCGGCTAGACAGCGGCTGGTACTCCTCCCGCGGCACCACACCAGGCCGACTGATTGAGGGGTGGGGCTCGCACAGCTCCTATCTCGACGATCCAGGGTCCACGGCGTTCGGTAATCTCGCCGACGTCATCGCCGGGCGCCCACCCACCGAGTATGTGCCGAGGCGCCCGGACATCCCGCAGCAGGCCGCCGACGGGGTGCTGGACAACTGGCTGCGGTCGTTGACCGCACCGTTTGCCGGGCTCCGGTGACGGCGCGGTCGAGATTCGGGCCGACCAGCACCGCCAGCGGGACCGGATCGGCGAGCGCCGACGCCGCCGTTCCCTTCACCGCCGATCAGACCCCCGGTCACCGCTCCTGTCGGCTGCTCAGATGAATCCCGGATCACTATTCGGAAGCTACGGGCAGATCGGACATACTGGTGACGATGTCCAAATTGTCTCCCGCCCTGCTCCTGTCTGCGAGTGCGCTCGCCGCTACCCTGCTGCTGACCGCCTGCGACCCG
>NZ_JBAQWU010000208.1:0-5472 GCF_049299075.1 Gordonia sp. (in: high G+C Gram-positive bacteria) | reverse complement strand
GTACCGCAGTGCGCACTGCGCCAAAGTCGCCGATGCGGCAGATTTTCCGAAAGTGAACCAATTCATCGAGGAAAATCAGGCGGCGCTCAACACGCAGGGACAGATCGTGGTCCCGACCATGGACGTCAACATCAACGACGACACCGCTAACGTGACCGTGCACTGGCACCGCGAGCGGACCGAGAATGAGAAGCAGACCACCGAGGAGTTTCTGGTCCGCGACGGCGACAAGTGGAAGGTGTGCACGCAGTGAGCTATACCGGTGATGTGACGCCCGCGCAGGCGTGGGCAGCGTTGGAGGCGGATCCGGATGCGGTGCTCGTCGACTGCCGGACGGAGGCCGAGTGGGCGTTTGTCGGCGTGCCCGATGTTTCGGCGCTCGGCAAGAATCCGGTGTTCGCCGAATGGGTTGGATTCCCCGGCGGTGCGCAGAACACGCGGTTCGTCGAGCAACTCCGGAGCGCGGGGATCGCCGACCACGACCCGGTCTACTTCCTCTGCCGCTCCGGCGCGCGGTCCATCGGTTCCGCGGAGGCCGCCACCGCGGCGGGATTTGCCGAGGCGTACAACATTCTTGACGGCTTCGAAGGTGCGCTCGACGCCGACGGTCATCGAGGATCGGCAGGCTGGCGCGCCGAAGGATTGCCGTGGAGGCAACAGTAGAAGGAGTACGGCGATGAGCCAGGACCTGCCCGACTGGGTATCGCCGGAGACCATCGCGGTGCGCGGTGGACTGATGCGGTCGGGGTTCTTTGAGACCTCCGAGGCGCTCTACCTCAACAGTGGGTACGTCTTCGATTCGGCCGAGGCCGCCGAACGCGCCTTCACCGGTGAAGACAAGCGGTTCGTCTACACGCGGTATGGGAACCCGACCGTCGAGATGTTCACCGAGCGGCTCCGACAGATCGAAGGCACCCAAGCGGCCTTCGCCACGGCCAGCGGCATGGCGGCGGTGTTCGTTGCGCTCGGCGCACTGCTGAAGAACGGCGATCGGCTGGTGGCCGCGCGCAGCCTGTTCGGGTCGTGCTTCGTGATTTGCAACGAGATCCTGCCCTCGTGGGGTGTGGACGTCGTCTTTGTCGACGGCGAGAACCTCGAGCAGTGGCAGAAGGCGCTGTCCGTACCTACTACGGCCGTCTTCTTCGAGACGCCGTCGAACCCGATGCAAACCCTCGTCGACGTCGCGGCCGTCGCCGAACTGGCGCACGCTGCCGGCGCGCAGGTGGTGCTCGACAATGTCTTCGCCACCCCGCTATTGCAGCGCGGCGTGGATTTGGGCGCCGACGTGATCGTCTACTCCGGCACCAAGCATATCGACGGCCAGGGCCGGGTGATGGGCGGCGCGATCATGGGCACCCAGGAGTACATTTCCGGGCCGGTCCGTGAGTTGATGCGCCACTTAGGTCCGGCGCTGAGCCCGTTCAACGCATGGGTGATGCTCAAAGGCCTGGAGACCATGAAGCTCCGGCTGGACGCGTCGGTGGCCAGCGCGCTGAAGATCGCCGAGTTCCTGGACGCCGATCCGCGAGTGGCCCGCGCGATCTATCCGTTCCTGCCCTCGCACCCACAATACGATTTGGCGCGTCAGCAAATGTCCGGCGGCGGCACGGTGATCACCTTCGAGCTCGCCGACACCGACCGCTCCCTGAGCGAATCGGCCCGATCCCTGAGCTCCGCCCGATCCCTGAGCTCCGCCCGATCCCTGAGCTCCGTCGAAGGGTCCGGCAAAGCCCGCGCCTTCGAGGTGCTCAACGGACTGCAGATCGTCGACATCTCCAACAACCTCGGCGACGCCAAGAGCCTGATCACGCATCCGGCCACTACGACGCACCGCGCGATGGGGCCGGAAGGTCGAGCGGCGATCGGCCTGACCGACGCAATGGTCCGCCTCTCGGTGGGCTTGGAGAACACTGACGACCTGATCCGGGATCTGGACCAAGCCTTGGGCTGACGGGGGCTTGGTTCGACGAGGGAAGGCTGATCGGGGGTATCGATGTTCCGATGGTTGAGTCGGGCTACGAAGTAGCCCGTGTCGAAACCACACCCCGCGACGTTAGTCGGACAGACCGAGCGCTCGCCGCACTGTCCGAAACTTCGCATCCGTCTCGTCCACCTCGGCGTCCGGATCGGAACCGGCGACGATTCCGCCGCCGGCCCACGTGGTCATCGACCGGTGGTCCTCGCCCAGTTCCAGGCAGCGGATCGAGACCAGCCATTGCCCGTCGCCGCGTGCATCGCACCAGCCGACGGCACCGCCGTAGAACTCGCGTGGGCCTTCCAGCTCGGCGATTAGTTCGGCGGCCGCGGCGCGTGGGGTGCCGCACACCGCGGGGGTGGGGCTGAGCCGGGCGGCCAGGTCCAGAGCTGTGACGGAGTTGTCGTGCAGGGTGCCGCGGATGGGTGTGGCCAGGTGCCACATCTCGCCGGTTGATCGCAAGATAGGTGCAGCGGGCGCACTGAGCTCACGGCACAGCGGTGCGAGACGTTCGCGCAGATCGTTGACGACAAAGGCATGTTCGCGCAGGTCCTTGTCTGAGCTTTGCAGGGCGGCGGCTGCGGCGGCGTCCCGGGCAGGGTCGGCTGAGCGCGCCGCCGAGCCTGCGTACGGGTGACAGGTGACGATGGAGCCTTGCTTGCGGACCAGCAGTTCCGGGCTCGCCCCGATCAGCCAGCGCTCGCCCGGCCCACGGGCGGCGAATACTGTCGCGGCGCCCGCTCCGGCGGCGAAGCTCGCCGCCAGCGACTCCGGGTCGAGCGGGTCGTCGTACGTCAGCTCCATGCTCCGGGCGAGCACAACCTTCTCCACCCGCCCTGCTGCAATCGCATTGAGCGCAGCGACGACGCGCGCGCGGTGCACCTCGGGCGGGGTCGTCCTTCCCTTCTCTGAGCTCGTCGAAGGGGCGATGGCCCGCCCAGTGAGCGGTACGCCTTTGACGGTCAGCGCGCGCGGGGTGAGCAGCGCGGATGGTCCGCCGGTGTCAAAGGCCAGGAGGCCCACCACTGCGGGAGCGCCGTCGGCCAGGGCCGCTCGGGCCACGCCCACCGAGTCGTAGCGCGCCGCCACCCCGGTCCCGCGTACCGTCCCCGACGGCGCGGACAGCAGGAAGCTCGTCGACTCGGTCACCGGGTCAGATTACCGGCCGCCTTGAGCCGCTCGGTCGGGCGTGTCGCGCCCCTCTGTGCGTGTCGCGCCCGCTGAATCCACCGCGACTGTCGGGGAGGGTCGCGACACGGAGGGGTGGGATTAAATCCGGCGTGCGTTTAATCCTGGCTCTCCGGTGCGAGAACCGGCAGAGTGGTCGGCAGGTCACGAGCACCAGCGACAAGCCCCGGCTAGCTGGTCGGCAACCCTCCATTCGCGGCGGGGTGCTCCGGGTGACGACCTGGCCGCCGGTCGACCGGCCGCGGCAAGCGCGGATTCGCTTGAGGAGTACGACCCATGACTGCTGTGCTGGACAACACCGACGTCTATGCCGCCGACCTGGACGCCACCGGGTCGATCACCGCTCTCGCCGACGTGGTGGGTGCCGACGAGCTGGTGCCCACGGTCTCCGGTGAGCAGGTCCGCTACGCGAACTTCGACTACGCGGCCAGTGCCCCCGCGCTGGCCGAGGTGGCCGCGGCCGTCACCGAGGCCCTCGGCCAGTACGCCAGCGTGCATCGCGGCGCGGGTCACCTCTCGCAGGTCACCACCGCGCGCTACGAGCAGGCCCGCGAGACGGTGCGGCGCTTTGTCGGCGGTCGCGCCGACGACACGGTCGTTTTCACCCGCAACACCACCGACGCCATCAACCTCGCGGCGCATGCGGTCCCCGGCGACGTGGTGGTCCTCGACATTGAGCACCATGCGAATCTGCTGCCGTGGCAGCGCACCGGCCGGGCTCGGGTCGTCGTCGCGCAGCCGACTTTCGCCGCGACGGTGGCGGCCCTGGAAGCAGAGCTTTCGGCCAAGCCTGCCGCACTACTGGCGATCACCGCCGCGTCGAACGTGACCGGCGAGGTGCTGCCGATCCGCACACTGACGGCACTGGCGCACCGGCATGGCGCACGCATTCTGGTCGACGGCGCCCAGCTCGTCGCACACCGACCCGTCTCGCTCGTCGGCTACGGCATCGACTACCTGGTCTTTTCCGGTCACAAGGTGTACGCGCCGTTCGGCGCCGGTGTCCTGATCGGGCGAGGTGACTGGCTCGACGCTGCGCCGCCGTATCTCGTGGGGGGCGGCGCCACGGCGCACGTCGATCTGGAGCACGGCACCGACTGGCACACCGGCGCAGCCCTGCACGAGGCCGGCAGCCCCAACGTCCTCGGCGCGGTCGCCATTGCGGCCGCCGCCGACGCAATCAAACACCTCGGCTTTGAACTCCTCGGCTACCACGAACGGGATCTTCGGGTCCGGCTGGATGCCGGGTTGGCCAGGCTTGACGGTGTTACGCCGCTCCGAATTTTCGACGATGTGGACGACCGCGTCGGTATCGCGGGCTTTTCGGTCGAGGGGCGTCCGGCGCGCGAGGTCGCCGAGTTTCTTTCTCAACACCATGGCATCGGCGTCCGCGACGGCAAGTTCTGTGCGCACCCGCTGCTGGTGCGGCTGGGTTACGGCGACGGCGCGGTCCGCGCCAGCTTCGGTCTGGGCACCAGCTCCGATGACGTCGATCGGCTGCTGGCCGCCCTCGCCGAGTTCCTGGCGACCGCCTGACCGCCCCCTCTCTCACCGATGTCGCGACTCTCTTTGCGTGTCGCTGCCGCTGGGAGGGGCGCGACTTTCGGGGAGGGTCGCGACACGGAGACGAGAAAGCCCGGTTCCGCGAGCGGGAACCGGGCTTCGTCGTCGTGGGGTAGGGCTTAGGAACCGTAGCGGACGACGGCGGCCTCGGCGACCTTGGCGGCCTCGTCCTTGCCGACCCAGCCGCCGGGGGTGACCGACTTGCCGGGCTCCTTGTCTTTGTAGCGCTCGAAGAAGTGCGAGATGGCGGCCAGCTCGAACTCGTTCACGTCGCCGATGTCTTGGATGTGATCCCACCGCGGGTCACCAGCGGGCACAGTGAGCAGCTTGTCGTCGCCGCCGGCCTCGTCAGTCATGGTGTACATGCCCACCACGCGTGCGCGGACGATACAGCCGGGTACCACCGACTCGGGCAGGAGTACCAGTGCGTCCAGCGGATCGCCGTCCTCGCCGAGGGTGTGGTCGATGTAGCCGTAGTCGGCCGGGTACACCATGGAGGTGTAGAGGTAACGGTCCAGGTAGATCTTGCCGCTCTCGTGGTCGATCTCGTACTTGTTCCGAGAGCCCTTGGGAATCTCGACGGTGACCTCGAGCTCCATATGCTCGCCTCCTCGGTGTAGTGGTCTTGCTGACGCGGTGCTGTCAGCGTTAACGATACTGTAGGGGCCATGGACTCCACGACGACGCGGCCGGACCGTCGCCGCGGCCGGGCCGTCCTTGTCGCGGTGCTGAGTCTGCTGCTGGTC
>NZ_JBAQWU010000207.1:0-3447 GCF_049299075.1 Gordonia sp. (in: high G+C Gram-positive bacteria) | reverse complement strand
GACGTCGGCAGCGTCCGGGTGGGGGTCGCTACCTGTGATCCCGACGGCATCTTGGCCACCCCTGTCGAGACCGTTCTGCGCACCGGTGATGACGCCGACGTGCGCCGAATCGCGGCACTAGCCGATGAGTACGAGGTCGTCGGGGTGGTCGTCGGACTGCCGCGAACACTCCGCAACACCGAGGGCGCCGCGGTGGCGGCGGCCCGCGCGTTCGGGGAAGCAGTTGCCGCTGCGATCGCGCCGGTTCCGGTGGTCTACCACGATGAGCGGCTCACCACGGTGACGGCGGCCCATGCGCTGCGGGCGAGCGGCAAGAATGCCAAAGCCGCGCGCGCCGTCATCGATCAGGCAGCCGCGGTCGCTATTCTGCAGGGATGGCTCGATTCCGCACGCAACGGGAGGATGGACACTCATGAGTGATCATCGCAAACCGTCGGATGGGGACGCCGCCGATGGCGACTCGGTGCCGATCGATCGTTTTGTCACTGATTCGGGGACACGGCATCGTCGCCGTCGGGAAGCCGGTGATCCTTCCACGACCGGCAGTATCCCGATCGTTCGAACCAGTGCCGACAGCGCCGACCCAATGATCGAGTATCGGCACCCGGAACAGGTGACCGACCGCTACATCCAGATCAACTATGCGACGCAGCCGCACGTGAGCGGCAGCACTGAGCCTGCTGAGCATCCGGTACGCACCGATGCGTTCGCGCCGCTCGATCCGCCGACGGCGCCCATGTCGGCGCCGGTTGAGCCGGAGCTGACGCTGACCGCTCCGGTGGCCGGCCCCGGTGACGCTGGGTTAGCCGACGTTCTGGACGAGGACGACGCCCAGACCGGTGGACGGATGCCAGCGCGGCGCCGCGGACGCCGCGCGCTGATCGCGCTGGCGGCGATCGTGACGGTACTCGTCGTGGCCGCCGTCGTGGTGCTGTGGAAGGTGGGCGTCTTCGCGCCGAGTAACAACTTTGATTCGGCGACCGGCGACGGCGCGCACGCACTCATCGAGGTGCCCGCGGACGCCTCGCTCACCCAGATCGGGCAGCGACTCACCGATGTCGGGGTTGTCGGCAGTTCGAAGGCCTTCGTGAACGCCGCGGATGGCCGTTCGCTGTCCGTTGGCTTCTATCTGTTGCCCACCGGAATCTCCGGCGAGGCGGCGGTCACCTTGATGGCCGACCCCTCCTACGCGGACCGGGTGGGGCGTTTCGTGGTCCCCGAGGGACTGCAACTGGATTCAAAGAAGGGCGTCGACGGTAAGACGACGCCGGGAGTCTTCGCGATGATCGCCGCCGCCACCACCTTCGAGCTGGCCGGCACAAAGTATGGGGTGACGGTCAGCGAACTGCAGGATGCCGCAGCCAACGGCTCGACCGAACAGCTCGGCGTGCCGTCGTGGGCGCAGGGCGCGGTGAAGAAGCTCACTGGCGACCATCGCCGTATCGAAGGTCTGATCGCGTCCGGTGCGTGGGAGGACGTCGACCCGCGGCTGAATGCTCGCGAAATGCTGAAAGCACTGATCGTCAAGAGTGCGGCGCGCTTCGACGCGTGGGGGCTGCACAGTGGCAACCACTCCGGCCTGCTGCCGTATGACACCCTGGTCGTCGCCTCCATCGTCGAACGCGAGGTGAGTCAGGAAGGGGACTACCCGAAGGTGGCCCGGGTGATCTTGAACCGCCTGGACAAGGAACAGAAGCTGCAGATGGACTCGACCGCCAACTACACGGCCGAGGTGACCGATATCGATGTCAAGGGCGAGGCCTACACCAGCAAAACGGAGTGGAACACCTATCAGCGCGACGGGCTACCGGTCACGCCGATCGGCGCGGTCGGACAGCGTGCGCTCCAGGCAGTGGAGAATCCGGCCGTCGGCAATTGGTTGTACTTCGTCACCGTCGACAATGCGGGCACCACACTGTTCGCGAACACCTTCGCCAAGCACAAAGCGAACCGACAGGTTGCCTGCACGAATAAGGTCCTGACGACCGGGTGTTGAGGAGGGTGGACGGCAGATGACGGGACCTCGCAGGGCCGCGGTACTCGGCGCACCCATCGGTCATTCGCGCTCGCCGGACCTGCACCGAGCCGCGTATGCGGCCCTCGGGCTGGTCGACTGGACCTACGATGCCATCGAGACGACTGCTGCCGAACTGCCCGGCCGGGTTGCCCGAGCGGGACCGGAGTGGGTCGGCTTCTCGGTGACCATGCCCGGTAAACTGGCCGCTTTGGCTGTCGCCGACGAGCGCACCGAACGGGCCGAACTGATCGGCTCGGCCAACACTCTGGTGCGGCTTCCGGACGGCCGTTGGCGTGCCGATTGCACCGACGTCGACGGGATGACCGGGGCTCTTGCCGAGGTGGGTGTTCCCCGGGAAACGAACAGTGCCGTCATTGTCGGCGCGGGCGGTACGGCGCTGCCCACTATCGCCGCCCTCGCGGACTGGCGGTGTCGACAGGTGACCATCGTGGCGCGGAGTGCCGCGCGGGCCGCCGATGCCGTCGCCTTAGCTGAGCGGCTCGGGTTGGTCTGTCGGGTCGTCGGCTTCGAGAACGGTCCGGCCCTGGCGCAGGCTGTGGCGGCTGCCGACGTGGTGATCTCCACGGTCCCGGCGACGGCTACCGGACCGATCCTGGACTCGCTGGCACCCACGGCACGTTTGGTCGACGTGATTTATGCGCCCTGGCCCACGCCGCTAGCAGAGGCGGTCGCCGCAGCTGGCGGAGCCGTCGTCGGCGGCTTGACCATGCTGCTCAACCAGGCCTACAGCCAGGTGGAACAGTTTACTGGTCGACCCGCCCCGCGCGCGGCGATGGCCGCGGCGCTGGATCCGGGCCGCTCGGTGATGTCGGCTGATTCATGATCTGGGGATAACTCACGTCGCTGGCACGAGCCTGTGGGTGGCCCTTCCCGCCACTGCCGAATCTGGTGCACGCTGCCGGAATGGGCTGGGGAATCGCGCTTTATCTACTGCTGATCGCCGACGTGGATCGGCGCACGTTGCGGATCCCGAACCTGTTGCTGCTGCCACTAGCGGTGGTCGCCGTCAGCGCCGCGGCGCAGACGCCGCTCGCCGGTGTGGCCGCGCTGACCGCGGCCGCACCGTACCTGCTCGGATTTCTTCGGCGCGCCTGCGGCGGGGGAGATGTGAAGCTGGCCACCTGCTGTGGCGCACTGCTGGGCAGCCCGGTCGCGGCCCTGGTCGCGGTGCTGCTGGCCGCAGTGATCGGCCTGACGGACTGTGTACTGGCCGGGACCGAACGCCGACCGCACGGTCCGGCACTCGTCGTCGCCACGCTGGCGGTGCTGCTGCTGGCACGCCGCTAACCTCAGGTCGAGGCCGCCTCGCGGCGGAGTCCGAACGTTGATCGGGATGTTACTTAAGTGACTAGAGGTACTAGTGAGGTAGCAGCTATCGTGGACGCATGTCTGTGTCACGACGCCGATTT
>NZ_JBAQWU010000206.1:0-3384 GCF_049299075.1 Gordonia sp. (in: high G+C Gram-positive bacteria) | reverse complement strand
GCCCGGCTCGATCAGTTGAACGAGTCGCCGCAGGCGCAGCTGCCGGTCGCGTTCGGGTTATCGATGGTGAAACCCTGCTTCTCAATCGAATCCACGAAGTCAATGGTGGCGCCCTTCATATAAGGCGCACTCATCCGGTCAACGGCCAGCTTGACGCCGCTGAAATTGTCGACGATGTCACCGTCGAGAGTGCGGTCGTCGAAGTAGAGCTGGTAGCGCAGGCCCGCGCAGCCGCCGGGCTGAACCTCGATGCGCAGGGCCATATCGTTGCGACCCTCCTGGTCAAGCAGCGCCTTGGCCTTGCTGGACGCCGAATCGGTCAGGACCACACCCGACTGGGACACTTCAGGCTGGGCGGTCTCGTTCTGGACGGTCATGGGTGCTCCCTCATCGTTCGTGGCTCCGGCGTGCTCCGGGGCTTGGTGCCCCCGGTGTCAATCCCGTGGTCGTTCTGATCCAACGGTACTCTTTCTCCGAATATTCCCCATACTCCGCGACTATTGCCCATTCTGGGCTACCTCGGCGACGCCGGGAAATGTCCACTGGCTGGCCAATTCGCCAGCTAGCTCGGTGAGCAGCGGCCCGGCGTGCTGTTTGGCGTCGTCGACGGACTGCGCGTAGTCGACGAGCGCGTGCACCTCACCGAAAGCCGCGGCTTCGGCGTCGGTCAGCTGCGACTGTCCAGCCAGCACCAGTACCGGCACCCCGGCCTGCGCGGCTTCCGCGGCGATCGCCGCGACCACCTTGCCGTGGCAGGTCTGATCGTCGATCGCACCTTCACCGGTGATCACCAGGTCAGCGGCGGCGATCGCCGCACGACGACCGGTCTCGGCGGCGACCACGGCCGCCCCCGATTCTCGGTGGGCCCCGCAGGACAGCAGGAAGGCGCCGAGCCCGCCTGCCGCACCGGCACCCGGTTCGTCGCGCACGTCGCGCCCGGATTGCCGCGTCAATTCGTCCGCCCACTCCGCCAGTCGAGCCTCCAGCAGTTCGACGGTGACCGAGTCCGCACCCTTCTGCGGTGCATATACCGCAGCCGCGCCGGTCAGCCCGAGCAGCGGATTGTCGACGTCGGTGGCGGCAATCACCTCGACGTCGTGCAGCAACCGTGCTGCCGAGTGCACCCCGCCGGACCGTTCGGCGACGATACCGCCGAGTCGTTCAGCAGCACCGCGACCGCCGTCGGTGGCCGCCGTTCCACCGAGCCCCACGACGATCCGCGTGCACCCGGCCTGCAGGGCCGCCGAGATCAGGTCGCCCACCCCGGCACTGGAGGCCGACAGCGCCGACTGCGGGGTGCGCGGGACCGGGACCAAGTGCAGCCCGCAGGCCTGCGCCGCCTCCAGATAGGCCACCCGATTGTGCAACAACCACTGCGCCCGCGTCGGCTCGCCCAGCGGACCGGTGACCGTCTGGGTGCGCACTTCACCGCCGAAAGCCGTCGCCAACACCTCGATGAAACCCGGGCCACCGTCCGACTGGGGCGCGAGAGTCACCACATCCGTTGCGCGCGCCGCATGCCAGCCGGCACCGATCGACGCGGCCGCCTCGACCGCCGTCAGCGTCTCGCCGAACGAATCCGGCATCACCACCACATTCGCTCGCTTCATCATGTCGGGTGACGGTAGTCGGCCGAGGCCCGGCGCGTACCCGGTCTCGTCAGACTCCACGCCCGGCCCCTCGGTCGCCGCGGGCCGGTCATGCCCTAAACTCGGGGGCGTGAAGCTGCCCTGGAATTCCGGCTCCGACGCCGCCGACGACGGCCCCCAGACGACTGTCGATGACGCCATCGCCGCCGACACCGCCGACGACCAGCGGTCCGGGACGACAGCGGGCAAGGGCCGACCGACGCCCAAGCGACGGGACGCCCAAAACCGCCGACCGGGACCGGTCGCTCCGCCGCCCACCAACCGGTCCGAGGCGCGCGCCCGACGCAAGTCGCAGAAGCAGACTCTCACCAAGGAGGAGCGCAAAGAGCTGAAGTCGCAGCGTAGTCAGCAGCGGACCGAGCAACGCGAGAAGATGATGGCCGGCGATGAAAAGTACATGATCGCCAAAGATCGGGGCCCGGTCCGCGCGTTCGCCCGCGATCTGGTCGACTCCCGCCGCAATGTGGCTGGCCTGTTCCTGCCGTTCGCGGTCGTCCTGCTGGTCGCGATGATGATGCCGCAGTACGCGTTCTTCATCAACATCCTGCTGCTGGCCTTCGTGATCGTCGTGGTGGTCGACTCGATCATCCTGGGCCGGATGGTCAATAACCGGGTGCGCGAGCGCTTCCCGGAAACCACCGACACCGGCTTCCGGCTCGGCTTCTACTCTTTCGTCCGCGCGATGCAGTTGCGCATGATGCGCGCCCCGCGTCCCCAGGTCTCTTCGGGCGACAAGGTCTAGCCCTCGATGCGCACCCTGGTCCTGGGCGGCATCCGATCGGGTAAGTCGGCGCGCGCCGAGACTCTGCTGGATACCGCATCGCGGGTGCGGTATCTCGCGACCGGTGCCGCGCCGGACGACGACGACGACGACCCATCTTGGGCTCAGCGGGTGGCGGCCCACCGCGCCCGGCGCGGCGACCGCTACCACACCGTCGAGACGATCGACCTCGCCGCCGCTCTGCGCGCCGACCAGCGGGCAGCCACCGTGATCGACGATCTCGGCAATTGGGTGACCCGGCTACTAGACGACGCCGGTTGGGATCGCCCGGATGTCGACCTCAGCGAGCACATCGACGACCTCGCCGCCGCCGTCGCCGCCTTCCGCGGCGATCTGGTGATCGTGAGCCCCGAGGTCGGCCTTTCCGTGGTGCCCGCCGCACCCGCAGGCCGCCGCTTCGCCGATGTTCTTGGCGCAGCGAACCAAGCCATCGCCGCCGCCTGCGATAACGTTGAGCTGATCGTCGCCGGGCGCATCCTCACCCCGACCGCCTATTCCGAAGGCCTGGTTTCGACTTGCTCCGCTCGCTCAACCAACGAGGGAAACTCTCCGGTTGAGCCAGTCGAGGAACGAGCCCGTGCCGAAACCACTCCGCCGACCGAGTTCCCGCTCAATCCGATCGACGCCGAGATCTTCGATGTTGTCGACCTGCCCAACGACGACATTGCCGAGCAGACCCGGCAGCGACTGCTCACCCTGACCAAACCACCCGGCTCACTGGGCCGGTTGGAGGATCTGGGCGTCTGGATCGCCGCATGCCAAGGTGCGTGCCCGCCGCGCCGCCTCGAATCCCCACAAATCGTCGTCTTCGCCGGCGATCACGGGGTCGCTCGTGACGGGGTCTCCGCGTTTCCACCCGAAGTGACCGCGCAGATGGTCACCAACATCGTCGACGGCGGTGCGGCAATCAACGTGCTTGCCCGCCGGACGGGGGCGGGGGTGCAGGTGCTGGAC
>NZ_JBAQWU010000205.1:0-3165 GCF_049299075.1 Gordonia sp. (in: high G+C Gram-positive bacteria) | reverse complement strand
CCGCCAGACTGCGCCCGGACCCGCCGGCTCGGGCGGCGGCGTCGCGCCGCTCACCCGGCCGAAAGCCCATCTGCATGGTCGAGCCGGCTTGTTCCAACAGACTCTCGAACTCCGTGACGTCGACGATGTCGATGCCGATGCCGATCACGCTCATCGGTAGACCCCCGCGGCGTCGAGGCGAACGTCGGCGTCCAGGAGCAACGCCGCTTCGGCGTCGTGCTCGTCGGCCGCGTCGTCGAACCGTCGGTTCGGTGGCCGCTGGTAGGCCGGCTCCACCCCACACATCGCCTCCAGCAGCCGCTGACGGCCGCTCCGCAGACGTTCCGCCGAACGCACCCGGTACTCTGCGCGCGCCGCGGCATCGAGCGTCGCCACGAAGGCTTCCGGATGGACGACGGCGATCAGGCCGGAGACGTGACCGAAACCGAGGCTGGTCAGCAGCCCCGCCTTGAGCGGCAGTCGCCCCTCGGTGGCCAGCGGCTCGCGCGCCCACACCAGATGCGGGTACTCGGCCATCTTCTCGTCGACGCAGTCCAGGCTGCGGTTCGGCGGGATCACCCCGTCGCGCAGCACCTGGCACAGGCCGATCAGCTGGAAAGCGGCGGCGCCGCCCTTAGCGTGACCGGTCAGCGACTTCTGCGAGACGACGAACAGTGGCGCACCAGCACTGCGACCGATCGCCGAGGCCAGCCGCTCATGCAGTTCGGACTCGTTGGGGTCGTTGGCCCGGGTGGAGGTGTCGTGCTTGGAGACGACGGCGACCTCGTCGGGGGTGACGCCCAGAGCGGCCAGCGAGTTCGCCAGCGGCGAGTACTGCGCGCCGCGCGCGGCACCGAGCGCACCAAGACCGGGAGCCGGGATCGACGTGTGCACACCGTCGCCGAAGCTCTGCGCCCAGGCCACCACGCCCAGCACCGGCAGCCCCATCTGCGCCGCGACGTCGCCGCGGGCCAGCAAGACGGTGCCGCCACCAGCGGACTCCACGAAGCCGCCCCGCCGACGGTCATTGGCCCGGGAGAAGCGACGCTCGTCGATGCCGCGGGCGCTCATGACCGCCGAGTCGGCGGTGGCCGACATATCGCCGAATCCGACGATCCCCTCGATACCAAGATCGTCGAAGCCACCGGCAACGGCGAACAGCGCCTTGCCGAGACGGATCTTGTCGACGCCCTCCTCCACCGAAACCGCGGCCGTGGCACAGGCCGCGACCGGGTGGATCATCGCGCCGTAGGAACCGACGTACGACTGAACCACGTGGGCGGCAACAACATTCGGCAGCGCTTCCTGCAGGATGTCGTTCGCCTTCGACTCGCCGAGCAGCGTGTCGACGTACAGCGACCGCATGGAGGTCATGCCACCCATGCCGGTGCCCTGCGTATTGGCCACCAGGCCCGGGTGGACCCAGCGCATCAGCTCGGCTGGGCTGAAGCCGGCGCCCAGGAAGGCGTCGACGGTAGCCACCAGGTTCCACAGGGCGACGCGGTCGACCGACTCGACCATATCGGCCGATACACCCCAGCGGACCGGATCGAAACCGGTCGGGATCTGGCCGCCGACGGTGCGCGAGAGCTTCATCTGCCGCGGCACCCGAATTTCGGTGCCTGCCAAGCGAGTCACCGTCCAGTCACCGGTGTCGCCGTTCGGCGTCACGCGGGTGCGTTCGGGGTCGGCCGAGGCGAAGGCCCGTGCCTGCGCCTCCGACGGCACCGTGAAGCTGAGATCGGAGTCAAGGAAGACCGACTCCAGCAGCGGCGCCGAGTTGTCCACCATCGCGCCCTCGTCGGCATAGCGGCGGATGCCACAGCGGTCGAGTACGGCGTCGTGGTAACGCTCGGCGATATCGGCCTCGTCCACCGGATCGCCGGAAGCCACGTCGTACCAGCCCGGCTTGGGTGCAGTGTCCCACTGGACCAGGCCGGTGTTCCAAGCCAGCTCCAAAACGCCTGCGGCGGAGAGCTTTTCGTCGACCTCCATCTCCAAGCGGGTGCGCGAGGATCCGTACGGCCCCACCTCAGCCGCACCGACGATCACCACCAGATCCTCCGGGCGAGCGTCCAGCTCGGCCCAGTCGATCTTGCCAGCCACCTGCGCGCGGGCCGGAGCCGAGAGCGCCGCAATCTCGACGCCGTCGGTTTCCGCAGCGTCCGAAACGACGTGCGCCTGCGCCTGCGCCTGCTCGGCGAGTGCGGCCAGGTCAAGGTCCGCACCGGCCAAGCCGGCGGTGAAGTCGGCAAGCAGTGGGGCCGAGGCCGCCGCCGCACGCTGGTCGGCGCTGCAGAGTCCAAGCAGGCTCGCGGCCATCTCCTCGGTGCTCCAGGTCCGCACGCCGGCGGCTTCCACCGCCTCGACCATCACATCGTTGCCACCCATCAGTCCGGTGCCACGCACCCAGCCAATCAGGGCGTGGGCGAGGCTGGTCCGCGCGGACCACGAGCCCTCCGCCTTCCAGCGACTCACTACGGCGTCCAGCGCGGCCTTGCTCTCGCCGTACGCACCGTCGCCGCCGAACATGCCGCGGTTGGGCGAGCCAGGCAACACCACGTGCAGCCTGGCAGCCAGGTCATGATCGGCGCCGATGGCCGACAGACCACCGATCAGCCGCTCGACCGACCACAGCAGCACCTTCATCTCCAGTTCGGCGCGCGCACCGGCGTCGGTGAGATCGCCAGCCACCCGCGGCGCGGCGAACGGGAACAGCAGAGTGGGCCGCAGCACCGGCTTGACCACGGCAGTGCTCGCGCCGAGGTTCTCGGTCTGCTCGCTGCCCAGCCACTCGATGAGGGCGTCGACGTCGGTGTACGCGGCCATATTCGCCGGGACCACCCACAATGCGGCGCCGGCCCGGGCATAAGTCCGGTACAGCTCCTTGTAGAAGGCCAGTCGCTGCGAGTTCAGCCGCGACGTGGTCGCCACGACCGTGGCGCCGCCAGCTAGCAGGCCGCCGACCACCGACGCCGCGATGGAATCGGCGGATGCACCGGTGACGACGGCGATGTCGCCGGCGTACTCCCCCGGCGCGTCGTCACCGGCCACGGCGGCGATCTGCGCGTATACCGCGGCCAGAGCGTCGCGCCCCTCGGCGGTTGCCCGCTGGTGCCACCACAGCGCCTGATCGACCACCGCCTGGCCGGCCCCGGCAAAGGAAGCCGCCCCCGGGGCCTGGGT
>NZ_JBAQWU010000204.1:0-2413 GCF_049299075.1 Gordonia sp. (in: high G+C Gram-positive bacteria) | reverse complement strand
GTGCACGATGCGTTCTCCACACCGGGACGGATCCACACCCAGGTGGCTGAAATGCCTGACGGCCGCGAGTACTTCTGGCTCGCCCGCACCACCGACCGGGTACAGCAGGGGCACCTTGCGACGCCGTCCGACTTCGCCGTCGGGCTCGGCTGCGACCTGGCGCACGCCGACGAACTGATCTACGCGACCGGGATCGACGTGCGCGAGGCGCGCACGGTGGTCCCGATCGGCGCCGGCTGCAAGGTTTGCGCCCGGCCAGCCTGCCCGCAGCGCGCCTTCCCGCTCCTGGGCAAACCCCTCGCCCACGACGAGACCGTCAGCGCCGCCGTCCCTTATCAGCCCGTCCTCTGACCTGGCTCCGGGCCGCGCCAGTGGTGTAATTCCAGGGCCGCAGCGACGGTGATGGCGTTGGTCGACAACGGAATCGGCAGCAGTTCCTCGGCCCGAGCGAGCCGGCGCACCACGGTGTTGCGGTGCGCGTAGAGTCGCTCGGCAGTAGCACTGGCGTTGCACTGCTCGGCAAACCAGACACGGAGACACTGCGCCAGTTCTGGGTCGGCGTCGAGTAAGTCGCCCAGGGTCGCGGTCAGAAACTCGTCAAGCCGCTCTTCATCGTCGACCATCATGTCGATCAATCGCAGGTCGTCATAGCGGGCCACCGTCCGCGTCGCATCGAGTCGGGCCAACACACGGTGGGTGGCAAGGGCCTGGAAATGGCTGCGCCGAAAGCCCTCCCGGCCCTCACCTGCGGAGCCGAGCGCAACACGCACCGGCCCGGCCGCATCGCCGCCCAGGCTCGGGTCCACCGTGAGGGTCCGCGCGGGAAACCAAACCCACAATTGGGACATGCCCGCCAGCACGGTGAGCCGATGGCCGATGCCGTTCGCGGTCATGATCGCCTCGCAGATCGCCTCCAGGCGATCAACACTCACCGCCGGACCGCCGGAGATCACCGCCGCCAGGTGCGGGCCGTCGAGCCGATAGCCCAATTGCGTGTGCGCCCGCGCGGGGGAGATCGGTGCGCCCTGCAGAATCAGCGCCACCGCCGCCCGCCGCTGTGCGTGGGTGTCGCCAGCGAGTTCGGCTCGCGCCACGTCGATCATCTCCGCCAGCGCGGCGACGGTGTCGTCCACGAAATCCGCAATCGAGGCCGAGGTCACCTCCAAGAGTTCACGCAGGAGCACCGGATTGTCGGTGAGTCCGAAACAGATCTTCAGCCACAGTTGCCAGGCCAGATTCTGGGCGGTCCGGTACGAGTCCAGTACGCCCGAGTCCAGCCCGCGCCGCACCACTTCCCGCACAAAGACGGTGGCTTCATCGGTGATCACGACGCTGACCCGCTCGCCCGGCGCCGTCCGGTTGGACTCCGCCCAATGCGCGACATTGGCAGCGTTGGTGGCCAGGGACATCTGGGCGAGCGCCGGGTCCTCCGCAATCAGACTCATCCCGACCCCGCGCAGCACGCTGTCGTCGAGGGCGCGGGTCCACTCCACCGGAATGTCAGATACTGCGCGCGCACCGGTGGCGATCAGCTCGGCCACCGCCGGACTCACCGGTTCTGGGCCGTGGCTGCTCCGCGCAAACGGGTGATCGTCGGTCATGGAGGTGATTATGCACATCCGTCCCGGTAATTGTGGTGCAGATTATTCTTGCCTCCGCCCATCGCTCCATTGATCATTGGTAGTAACCGATGTGGTGCACGTCTCACCACTCGACCCGTCCGACCGAATGGAATGCCATGACCACCGCACCCCGCACCGATATCCTCGACGTCCTGATCATCGGCGCCGGCATCTCGGGCATCGGCGCCGCCCATTACCTGACCGTCGAACAACCGACCAAGTCCTTCGCCATCCTGGAGTCCCGGCACACCGCCGGCGGCACCTGGGACCTGTTCAAGTACCCCGGCATCCGCTCGGATTCGGACCTGCACACTTTCGGTTTCGAGTTCAAGCCGTGGACCGACGAGCAAGCGATCGCCGATGCGCCCCGCATTCTCGATTACCTGCATGAGGCGATCAACGACGACAACCTCACCGGCAAGATCCGCTACCACCGGCGGGCCATCGCCGCCGACTGGTCCACCGCCGAGCAGCTCTGGCACATCACCGTCGCCGACACCGCCGCGCAGCCCGACGCGCCCACCGAAGTGGTCAAAGCCCGCTGGATCTTTGCCGGCACCGGCTACTACAACTACAGCGCCGGCTACTCCCCCGAGTTCCCCGGCCGCGACGAGTTCGCCGGCCAGATCATCCACCCGCAGCACTGGCCGGAGGATCTGGACTACACGGGCAAGAGGGTCGTGGTGATCGGCTCGGGCGCCACCGCGGTCACCCTGGTTCCGGCGATGACCGAGCAGTCCGCCCACGTCACCATGCTGCAGCGCACCCCGACGTATGTGATTCCGCTGCCC
>NZ_JBAQWU010000203.1:0-7814 GCF_049299075.1 Gordonia sp. (in: high G+C Gram-positive bacteria) | reverse complement strand
AGAGAGGGTCGCGACATACGGGGCCGGTGGAACTGCGGCGGCGCTAGCGAAGTAAGGGGGTCAGAGGTCGAGGCCGTTGACGACCTCGTAGATGCCTTCGGCGTAGGCCTGGCGGACGCGCTTCTTGTCGAACTTGCCGACCGAGGTCTTGGGGACCTCTTCGCCGAACGACCAACGCTCGGGGACCTGCCAGCGCGGGATACGCTCTTCGAGCCAGGCGCGGATGGTCGGAACGTCGAGCGTGGACCCTTCGGTGGTCACGGCGAGAACGAACGGTCGCTCGTCCCACTTCGCATCCGGTACGCCGATCACCGTGCACTCCAGAATCTCCGGGTGCGCGGCAATGGTGTTCTCCAGGTCCACCGAGGAGATCCATTCGCCGCCGGTCTTGATGATGTCCTTGGTGCGGTCGACGATCGTCATGTACCCGTCCGGGCTGATGGTGGCGACGTCGCCGGTGCGCAGCCAGCCCTCATGGAATTTGTCCGGGGCCGACACATTGCCCTCCGGCGAGTAGTACGCCCCGGTGATCCATGGACCGGACACCTCCAGCTCGCCGCTGGACTCGCCGTCGTTCGGCACGATGTTGCCGTCGGCGTCGACGAGGCGCGCGTTGACCGGCGCGGGGAAGCGGCCCTGGGTGACGCGGTAGGCGAAGGCCGCCTCGGGGTCGTCGACGCCGAACGGGGGGAGGGCCACCGAGCCCAGCGGCGAGGTTTCGGTCATCCCCCAGGCGTGGACGATCGGGGCGCCGTACTCGTCGAATTTGCGGATCATCGACGGTGGGACGGCCGAGCCGCCGACCACCACCGTGCGCAGGTGCGAGATGTCCTGCGGTGCGGCATCGAGCAGCGCCGAGACGCCGGACCAGATGGTGGGAACGGCGGCGGTCATCGTTGGCTTGGCGTCGGCCATGATCGCCAGCAGTGGCTCGGGCTGCAGAAAGCGGTCCGGGTGGATCAGACTGGCGCCGGACATCATCGCCGCGTACGGCATACCCCAGCTCATCGCGTGGAACATCGGCACGATCACCAGTGCGCGATCATTGTTGCCCAGGTTCATTCCGTTGCTGGCGAGCACTTGGAACGAGTGCAGGTAGATCGAGCGGTGCGAGTACACGACGCCCTTCGGGTCGCCGGTGGTGCCGGAGGTGTAACACATCGCGGCAGCCGCTCGCTCGTCCAGTTCCGGCCACGCATAGGTGGTCGGCTGGCCAGCCAGCAGCTCGTCCCACGAGTGCACGGTGACGCCCTCGGGGGCTTCGAAGGCTTCTTTCGGGCCGTTCACCACCACGACGTCGCGCACCGTCTTCGCATGGGGGACGTACGCCGCCAGCATCGGGGCGACGCTGGCATCGACGAAGACCACCTTGTCTTCGGCGTGATTCATGATGTAGATCGCCTGCTCGGCGGACAGCCGCAGGTTCAGGGTGTGCAGTACGGCACCCATCGACGGGATGCCGACGTAGAGCACCTGGTGCTCGTTGTTGTTCCACATGAAGGTGGCCACGCGATCGCCGATCCCGATGCCGAGTCCGGCGAGAGCGTTGGCCACCTGGGCAGCCTGGTCGCCGATCTCCGCGAATGATGCGCTGCGTAACTCCGATCCGGTCCACGTGCTGATCGTCGCCTCCGGATAGAACTTCCGGCTGTGCTCGAGCAGGCTGGTGATGGTCAGCGCACCGTCTTGCATCGTGGACTGGATCATGGTGGGAAACTCCTGGGATTCGCGGGTCACAGTGACGGGCCCCACGCTATCGGTTCGGGCGCCTCCCGGGGGTCGGTTCGCGACCTCAGGTGTAGTCGTAGAAGCCGTGGCCGGCCGCCAGACCGGTGCGGCCCTTGTCGATGTAGTTCTCCTTGAGCCAGGCGGCGAGCTTCTGCTGGTCAGCGTCGCCGGACTGCATAATGTTGTACGGCGTGTCCAGGCCGATGATGTCGTAGATCTGGAACGGGCCAAGCGGGGCGCCGGTCGCGATACGCCAGACGTCGTCGATGGCCTTGGGGTCGGCGTAGTCGCCGGCGGCGAGCTCGGCCGCGGCACCCAGGAGCGGCACCAGAAGCGAGTTCAGCACATAGCCGGACTTCTCCTTATGCATCGGAATCGGGACCATGCCGATCTGCTTGGCGAACTCGACGACGTCGTCGAACACGGCCTTGTCGGTTTCCGGGGTGCCCATGATCTCGGCGGTGTTGGCGCTCCACACGCGGTTGGCGAAGTGCATCGCGAGGAAGCGATCGGGACGTCCGGTGAACGGTGCGATGTCGCTGGGCAGCAGGGTCGAGGAATTGGTGCAGAAGATCGCGTCGGCGGGCGCCACCTTATTGAGCTCCCCGAAGACGCTTTCCTTGATCTTCAGTACCTCGGGCACGGCCTCGACGGCGATGTCGATGCCGTCGGCGGCCTCGGCGAGATCGGAGTGATAGGTCAGCCGGGCGAGTGCGGCGTCGACGGTCTCCTGCGTCGCTCCGGTGACCTCGGACAGGTAGGTCTTCGCGAGGTTCGGGAACGTGGTGTCACGGGCTTTGCCGACCACCTCGTCGTTGATGTCGTAGACGGCGACGTCGAAGCCGGAGTACGCGGTCTGGAAGGCGATCTGCGAGCCGAGGACGCCGGTGCCGAGCACGAGGACTTTCTTGATATCTGCCATGGCATCGACGATAGTCCCGCGCGGCGCTAGGCGATTCGGATCCCTTTGGAGGGAACGCGGAGCGTTGCTCGCAGTAGCCGCTCAGCGGCCGAGCGCGTCGCCGACGAAATCGAGGGCACGGCCGTGCCAGAGGCCGACGTGGTCGAGCATGGCGTGGCCGCCGTCGGGCACCGAAATGAAATCCGCGTCCAGACCGCGGGCGCGCAGTTCCTCGATGCCTTTCTCGGTGCGGCGCGGGCGGGTCAAGGTGTCGTTCTCGCCGTGAATCGCCAGCACCCGGGCGCCGTCGTGGATCTGCCGCCAGTCGGCGAACTGCCACCACGGGGCCAGCGCCAGGATGTCGGACACTTGCTCGTCGGCGCCGAGCTGGGCGACGATGCGGCCGCCCATCGAGTGGCCGACGAGGGCAATCGGAGTGTCCAGGTAGCGCTGTTTGAGTTGGTCCAGCGCGGAGCGCGCATAGGGCATGGGACTGGCCTGGCCGCCGTTCCAGCCATAGACGCGGTAGGTGGCCTGGTGGACGCGGACGGCGGTGCCGAAGCGAGCCTGAATGGACAGACTGAACGGGTACATCCGCATCGCCGACGGCTGGGTTCGGGAGAACGGCTTGTAGCTGAAGTCAGTGCCGCCGGGCAGCACCAGGACGGCGAGCTTGGGGGAGCGCATAGTCGCCAGCCTAAGTCATCGGCCCCGGGCGTCCTTGACCACTAAGTCCTCAGCGCCGCCCGCGGACCGGTGGCAGAATCACGGGCATGGCACACCCGCGGGCCGGCACACCGGCGCTCCCCGAGGATCTGATCGACGTCCCGGCCGTGCGCCGCGCGTATTACGACCTCGCGCCGGATCCGGCCGACCCCGACCAGCGCGTCGTGTTCGGTACGTCGGGGCACCGCGGTAGCAGCGTCAACCGGGCCTTCAACGAGAACCATGTGCTCGCGATGACGCAGGCGATCGTCGACTACCGAAACGGGGCGGGGATCACCGGACCGGTGTTCATCGGTTTCGACACGCATCTGCTGTCGATCCCGGCGTGGCGGACCGCGCTGGAAGTACTGGTGGCCAACGGCGTTGCGGTGATGACGGCGGCCGACGACCAGTTCACGCCGACACCCGCGGTGAGCCGGGCCATCTTGAAGTACAACGCAGAGCATGCGGGGGTGGCGTCCGACGGGATCGTCGTGACGCCATCGCACAATCCGCCGGCCGACGGCGGCTACAAATACAACCCGCCCAGCGGCGGACCGGCCGACGGCTCGATCACCTCGGTGATCGCCGCGCGCGCCAACGAGTATCTGGCGGCCGGGCTCGACGGTGTGCGGCGCGTCCCATTTGACCAGGCGCGGGTGAGCGCGCTGGTCACCGACTACTCGTTCGTCGACGAGTACGTGGCCGCGCTGGAGCAGGTCGTCGACATGGCTGCCATCAAGAACGCCGGTTTCACCATCGGTGCCGACCCGCTCGGCGGTGCCTCCGTCGCCTACTGGGGTGCGATCAAGGAGCACTACGGGCTCGACGGTCTGACCGTCGTCAATCCGGACGTCGATCCGGCGTTCGGCTTTATGACCCTAGACACCGACGGCAAGATCCGGATGGACTGCAGTTCGCCGAAGGCGATGGCCTCGCTAATCGCGGCACGGGACCGGTTTGCGATCGCCACCGGCAACGATGCGGACGCCGACCGGCACGGCATCGTCACCGCCGACGCCGGGCTGATGAATCCGAACCACTATCTGGCCGTGGCCATCGACTACTTGTTCACGCATCGGGGCGGCTGGCTGGCGTCTACGGCGGTGGGCAAGACGGTGGTCTCGTCATCGCTGATCGATCGGGTGGTCGCCGGGCTCGGCCGCGACCTGATCGAGGTGCCGGTCGGCTTCAAGTTCTTCGTCGACGGGCTGCTCCACGGCAGTCTCGGATTCGGTGGCGAGGAGAGCGCAGGGGCGTCGTTCCTGACTTTCGACGGACAGCCGTGGTCGACCGACAAGGACGGCATTCTGCTGGACCTGCTAGCAAGCGAGATCCTCGCGGTGACCGGCAAGACGCCGTCGCAGCGGTACGCCGAACTCGCCGAGACGTACGGGACCAGTGCGTACGCGCGGAATGACGCGCCCGCAAACCGGGAGCAGAAGGCCGCGCTGGCCGCGCTCTCTGCTGATCAGGTGCAGGCGACGGAGTTGGCGGGTGAGCCGATCACCGCGATCCTCACCGCGGCGCCCGGCAACGGGGCGGCGATCGGCGGGCTGAAGGTGACTACGGAGAACGCGTGGTTCGCGGCGAGACCGTCGGGCACCGAGGACGTGTACAAGATCTACGCCGAGAGTTTCCTCGGGCCCGAGCACCTGGCGCGCGTGCTGGCTGCCGCTCAGGAACTCGTCGACTCGGTGCTCGCTGACTAGAGTCACGGGTGTGAGTAAGAAGCCGTCTGCGCCGCGCGAGAATCCCGGGTACCAGCCGAAAGCCACGTCGAGTCGATCAGCTTATGCGTTGATCGCGGCCGCCGTGGTGGTGGTGGCCCTGGTGATCGGCGGTTTCGTCTGGAACGCGACCAGGAGCTATCCGCCGGTCGACGATGCGGTGCTCGCGCAGAATGCGGCCATCATCGTCGGCGGCACGCCGACGCCGGCGAACCCGATCGCGACCGTCGACATCTTCGAGGATGCGGCGTGCCCGCATTGCCGCGAGATGGAGGCGCAGTCGGGGCATGCGCTCGCCGCCGCCGCGCAAGCCGGGCAACTCCGGATTCGTTATCACCTGCTGACGTTCATGGACTCCAGCTCGCCGTCGGGCAGCTACTCCTCGCGGGCGGCGGGCGCGATCTTGTGTGTCGCCCGCAACGGCGACGATCTCCAGGTGTTCACCCGATTGCACAGTGATCTGTTCGCGCAGGCGCCCACGAGCGATTCGCCGAGCGATCTGACCAACGCGCAGATGGCGGAGCTGGCCGGACGCTCCGGTGCCGGCGATGCGACGCGGCAGTGCATTGTCGATGGCACGCTGGTCGGCGAGGCCGTCGAGAGGGGTAAGACCTCCTCGGTGCAGCTGGCGAACTCCAACGACGGCAACGTCGCCACCCCGACAGTGCTGGTGGCCGGCGAACAAGTGTCCGGCATTCTCGACGGCGACGCCTGGGTGGCCCAGGTCATCGCCGAGGGCGCACCGGCCAGGTAGTGGGCCCCGGTCGCGTCCCGATCTGCTCAATCAGGACGTGAGGGCGGGTTCGGCACCGGCGGTCGACGGCGACGTGCCGAAGGCATCGGGATTGCCGGTCACGTCGTTGTCTGAGTGCGGCACCGGCGCAATCGCGGACGGCCCGGGCTGGGCAGGCACTGCCCACGAAGGCGCCGATCGCGATGGCTGCGAAGGTGCCATCTGCGTGGGCTGCTCCGATAGCGCTGGTGCAGGTGCCTGCCGGAGGGAGCCGGAGGTCGCGAGGTCGCCGAGTGTGGCTCCCTGCGGCTCGCCGGTGCCGGGCGCGCTGGCGGCAGAGCGTGCGTCGGAGGTGATGCCCTGCAGCTGTGCCGGGGACTTCGGCTTGCCGAAGACGGCTTCGGTCAGCGTCTTCTTTCCGGCGAGGACATCGATGGTGCGGTCGGCCACGGTGATCGCCAGATCGAGCGGCTCGAGCACCAGCGGCGCCAGCACGGCGAGACCGTAGCCGTACACCGAGAGCCCGAAGGCCACTCCGGACACGATGGTGTGGATGACCTTCTCGATGGTCCTCATCGTCGGCCCGTAGGTGTCGCTGTCTGCTGTTGGCAACGGACCTGCCAGGAGTGCGAGGAGCTGGTCGATGGGCATCATGGCGTGGCCGGGCGCGGTGCCGCCGTGGTTGGTGATCAGTGGCGCATCCGACTCGTTCGCGAAGGTCGCGCCGTGGACTTGGCAGGGAACGAAGATGTCCGCCGCATTGCAGCGTTTGATGATGTCGCCATCGAAACCCGCGAGGGTGCTCGGGTTCAGGCTGGACAGCAGGAGTGCGACGTTCGGGTCGAGCTGTGCGCTCAGTCGGAACACCGAGGCCAGCGGCAGCGGGAAGAAGACACCGCTCAACGTCATGATGGTCTGGGTGAGGCCGCCGATCGGCAGTACGTCGGAGGCGGCACGCAGCAGCTTGATCCCGACGATCACCGACGGCCGCAATGTCGGGTAGAGGCTGGCCACTTGCTCGTCGGTCAGGCTTGACACGAGGCCGACCGCCGCCAGCCAGCCCAGCCCGTTCTGCACACCCGGGTCGCGGAGGAACGCGGGCAGGTCGGTGGGGCCGGAGTCGATGACCACATTGATATTCGCTGCATGCTGGTAGCCCGTCACCCGGGCGCAGTCGATGCCGCCGCCGCTGAAGCCGTAGCACCATGTGGGTTCGGTGGTGTTGCCGGTCTCCTGCCGGTATGCCTCGATTCCGTTCACGATGCGCACGCCGTTCATGGTGCCTGCGTATTGGGGATGCTCCTCGCCGTACGCATCGATCACTAGGACGGTGTACCCGGCGTCGAGCAGGGCGTTGATGTAGGCGACGTCGCCCGCTCCCAGGCCGCCCTTGTTGATCTTCCGCGACGGCGCATCCCACGGGCTCAGCGAGTCGGTGGGCGGCGCATACGCGACCACGGTGCCGTTCGGAGCTGTGGGCGTGAAGACGTTCATGGTGCCCATTTCGGGTTGACCGCCGAGTAGCACGCCCGTCCCGTACTTCCACTCCTGGCGGGAGGCTGCATGAATATCCTGCTTCACCGCTTTGTCCGCCCGAGACCAGACTCTGGCGTCAAGGTCCGGGCTTTCCGCGAGCGTCACGCTCGACGACGGTGGATCGAGCAGAAATGACGCGTTCGCGGTACCGGTCCCCCAGAGCGCGAGGCACAGCGCGAGGACGGCGGCAATGAGAAGGCGTAGACGTGCGGCAGGCATTGGAGCCCTTCCCCGAGAAAGACACTGCCGACGACTATGGCGTAGATCACATTGCATTGTCAACGTATCCGGTGCAGCATCCGGGCCGAGTATGCCTGACGAGTAGGCACTTCGTATGTTCGTGCAGTGGCGGCCCGGCCAGCGGATTTGGCGAGGATTCGCGCGGTGGGGTAGTTTAACTAACGCACCTGATGAGGGTGCAGAACTGAATACGGGGCTATGGCGCAGCTGGTAGCGCACCACACTGGCAGTGTGGGGGTCA
>NZ_JBAQWU010000202.1:0-2402 GCF_049299075.1 Gordonia sp. (in: high G+C Gram-positive bacteria) | reverse complement strand
GTTCAGGGCGAGGGCCGCGCTACCAACCAGGATCAGGCTGCCCATGCGGCGGCCGAGGTTCGTGGTGGTCGTCATGGGGAAAACCTACCGGGCGCTGGCGGCGGTCCGGTGACGCGGTCACATGCGCGGGACGCCGGAGATGCCACCTGCCTTCATCCGCGGCAGCCTCGGAACTTCCGCGCTCATCGCCGGAGTAGCGCCGGAGTCCTGGGACGCGAGTACGTCAGACACAGCTTCCGACGGACCGTCGGCGCCGCCGAAGTCACCAACTACGTCGTCAACGCCCTACGGCCGTAGGTTGCTGCGGGAAAGCGGGCGCAGGGGCGAAGGATGCCGTGAGACCGTACGATTCATCTGCTCAGGGCTGACAAATCGTACGGTTTCACAGCCGCTCGAAACCAGTCTCCTACTGCGGATCCTTAAAGTAGACCAGCTGATGTGTTGTGGCCAACAGCACCGGCTCGCCGTCGTCGGGCATCGACCACAGGGTGCCGTCCTGGTCGAAGTGTCCGTTCCCGAAGCGCGCGGCACGCGCGGTGGCGAGCAAGTGGTCGGTGCCGTGTGCGGCGAGCTCGTCGGGGGTCGCGTGGAAGTAGGTGGTCAGGCTGATCGTGCCGGCCGGGGTGAAGGTGCCGTGGCGCAGAAAGATCCGCGGATAGAAAGAGTCAGCGATCGAGGCGAGCGCCGGGTAGTCCAGTGGGCGCTCGGGGAGGTCGCGGATCCACATCGTCGACGTGGAGTCCTCGCTCGCCCCGTCGGCTAGTCCACCGACGACAAACCGCATGTCGTAGTTGGCGGCCCACGCGATGAATTCGGGGAAGTCGACCGGTTCCACGTCGGCGGCCGGGGGCACCACGGGCGGCTGCGCCTCGGTGGACGACCACGTTGGCCGGTGCAGGCCGAAGACGGCGGTGCCGGTGGAGACGGTGGCAGCGTTTTGGACGATGCGGAACAGCCAGTGCTGGTTGGTCCGGTTGGTGCGCACGATCGCCAAGTGCAGATCCCACTGCCCGTCGGCGATCGGCGCGGCGTAATTGATAGTGAAAGCGAGCGGCTCGCCGAGGACGTCCGGGCGGCTGGCGATGGCCTGGACGACGGTCGCGGCGGTCACCCCGCCGAACGGGCCGACCATGTTGGCGTAGGCCGGATGCGTCGTCGCGCGGACGACGCCGTCGGCGACCGGAACAACGGAAATTGCTTCATCGAGTACGTGGCTCACGGGGCCAGACTTTACGCTCAATGGATGACTCGTCGCCGGACCGGACTCGTGATCGCGGCGCTCGTCGGCGCCGCCGTCCTGGCGGTGAGCGGATGTACCAGCGGTCGTCCGCCGGAGCCGTCGTCGACGACAGCGACGGGGACGACCGCCCCGGCGTCGCGGACGGTCACCACGACGTCGATCGACTTGGCGCCGTCGACGGCAGGTTTCCGCGGAGTGGTGCGCGAGCACCGCGGTCGAACTGACGACGGCACTGTCACCTGGGACTACGCACTGCCCCAGGTCGAGGGTGGAACCAAGGCTGTGCGTGAAGCATTCAACACCGCAATGGATTCGGCGACCGGCGCGCTGGTGCCGGGCCCGGCGGGCACCGAGACCACGTTCGGCAACGCCACGCTCCTGCCCGAGGAGGTCTCGCGCACCGTTGTCGCCCGGACGACGCTGTCGGGGGCGCTGATCGTCGACCGCATGTTCACCGGTGCGGCGCACCCGAGCGTTGCGGTGCAGACGGTGGTGATCGAGGCCGCCGCCGGCCGCACGCTGCTGCTTGACGACGTCTTCGCCGACCCCGCCGCGGCCCGCACGCAACTGGCCTCCCTGGCCCGCTCCGCCGACACCACCGGGCGCCTGGCTGGCAGCACCGGGGACCCCGCCGAGTTGCACGCGTGGATTGCGACGGACGAGGGCCTGCACCTCTATGTCCCGGTGATCCACGCGCTCGGCGACTACGTCCCGGTCACCCTCGCCTGGGCCGACGTGGCCCCGCTCCTGAACGCAACCGGCCGCATTCTGTTCGCCGGTTGACCGCGGGCATCGGTCGCGGATTCCAGTCGCTCAGCGGCAAGAACCGCGACATCTGCCACTGCGCCGTCGCGGTCCAGAGCCGAAATCATGAGGATCCCGCCCACCGCACCTCCCTATATTTTCCAGTCTCAAGCTTCTCGTAACTTTGTTCGACAGATCTGTTGCATTCGCAACTCCGTGGGCGTACTCTGAGTATAAGGACGCGAGAAAACTGGCTTGACCAGTACGAACGCCAATCGACAGGGGGTGGCCGTCATGAACGACGACACTGCTGCGCTCGCTGTGGATGGTGTTTCGGCATTCGATGCGGCTGGTGTTGTGGAGGGTTTGTCGGCGGCGCAGTTGCTGGCGGTGCAAGACGCGGCCGAGGTGCGCTTGC
>NZ_JBAQWU010000201.1:0-1846 GCF_049299075.1 Gordonia sp. (in: high G+C Gram-positive bacteria) | reverse complement strand
GTGCGGGCCCAGAGCGGGGTCGCCGTGAACAGCCGCGGAAGTTCCTGGGGAAGACTTGGCTGGGTCGCGGCCTCAATCACCACCGGTCTCACCGTCGCCCTGGTGATCTGGGCCTCCGGACCTCAGTGGGCAGCCAGCCCAGTGGGCGGATTCGCCGCACCCGGGTGGGCGCCGATCTGGGTAATCGCGGCCGCGTCAGCGGTTGCCGTGGCCTGGCTGGTCGGCCCCGAGCAGCCCGCGCGGGGATGGGCCACGACGGCGGCAACCGCGGGGTGGCTGGCACCCTTGGTGGCGGCCGTTCCCGGCACCAACAGCAGCCTGAGCGTCCTCCTCCTGTCCATTGCGTGCCTGGTGCCGACAGCGGTCGTCGCGCTGCATACCTCAGCAGGGGCACCCGCCCGGCTCGGTCCAGTGCCAGCGGCCTGGGTAGTCGCGTTGGCAGCGATGGCCCTTCGCGCCGTCACGATCGACCCGCTGACCGACCCCGCCTGCACCCGGATCTGTGTCGCCGGGCCGGGCCTCTTCGGCGCGATGGACCCGCAACTGGGCCGGCGCGCGGTCGCCGTGCTGGTCACCGTCGCGGCAGTGCTGGCATTTCGTGGCGTGCTGGCAGATCCAGCCAGAGTCCGCTTTGGCCACATCTTGCGGGCCGGGGCAGCGGGGGTCATCGCCCTGACACCGTGGTGGGTGCCGTGGAATGCCGCGGGCCCACGCGCTGATGACGTCGTCGCACTCGCCTTGGCCGTGGCTTGCGTGCTCATCGTCGTGGAGCGGGCGCGGCTGCTAAGAATCCGTCGCGCCGCTCGCAACATGCACGACGCGATGCTGGCGTCACCGGAGCTCACACCCCTCAACGATCAGGTCGCCCGAGTGCTGTCCCCCGCCCAACGGCTCGCCGTGGACAACGCGCGCCTCGCCGCCGCCGCACGCGCGCACTCCGAGGAACTGCTGGCATCGCGCCGTCGGATCGTCCACGCCTTCGATGCCGAACGCGAACGACTCGGCCGCGACCTGCACGACATCGTGCAACAACGTGCCGTCGGTGCCCTGATCGGGATGCAGGTCGCCCGGGCACAAACACCCGACGCCCAGCGGGCGTCGGTGCTCGATGACGCGATCGGCGAGGTCTCGCGTTGCCTAGAACACCTACGGACCGTGGGCGGCCGCTCCAGCTCACCACTCGTGGAGAGCGATGGCCTCGGGCCAGCGGTGCAGCAGCGTGCTGCCGACGCCGGTCTCTCGCGCGTCGTCGCGACCGGGGAGACCGGGCTGGCGCTGCCCCCCGACCGGAGTCGTGAGATCTATACGGTGCTCGATGCGCTGCTCGAGACCTCACTCAAGCGCCCCGGCGAATCCACCCTGACCATCGACATCCAGACACACCAAGTGGTCGTCGTGATCCGCGGTCCAGAGGTGGGTTTGCCGGAGCCGGTCCTCGATAGGGTCGGCGCAGCGGAGGGGGAGTGCAGCATCCGGATGGATGCCGACGACCACCCCGAGGTGGAGGTGCGCTTCCGATGCGAGTCGTGATCGCCGACGACGTCCTGCTCGTGCGCGCCGGGTTAGCGCAGCTGCTGCGGACCGCAGGCATCGACGTCGAGGCGGAGTGTGCGGATGGCCAGACCCTGATGAGAGCCGTGGCGAAGCAGCGTCCGGATGCGGCGATCATCGACATACGAATGCCGCCCACGCACACCGATGAAGGGCTGGTGGCAGCCCGCCAGGTGCGCGAGCTCTATCCATCGACGGCGGTGCTGCTGCTCAGCCAGTACCTCGAACCGCTCTACGCGCGACGGCTGCTGGCCGATCAACCGGCCGGCATGGGCTACCTGCTCAAGGAACGCGT
>NZ_JBAQWU010000200.1:0-4394 GCF_049299075.1 Gordonia sp. (in: high G+C Gram-positive bacteria) | reverse complement strand
GCCCAAGTGCGAGCCGTCGCCGAAGCGCAGGCCGAAGGCGCCCTGGAAGCGCTGTCCGCAGCGGTACCGCGCGCGGTGGTCATCACGACCGGGGCCGGGCGGCTGACTTCGCGGGCGGCGGACTTCGCGGTGGCCGCCTGCGCTGGTCGGCTCGACGTGCCGATCGTCGTCGCCCCCATCCTGCCCGGCTGGGTCGGCCCGCTCGACGTCGTCGTCGTGACCGGTACTGACGCCGGTGATCCGCTGTTGGCCGACGCGCTCTCGCGTGCCGGACGTCGGCATGCCGAGATCGTCGTCGCCGCACCCCTGGAAGGTCCGCTGCGTGATGCCGCCCGAATCGGGGAGCGCGGCGCTATCCCGGTGCTCGACCTCTCGCCGCGACTGCCTGTCGATCCGCGGTTCCGGTTCACCGGCTTGGTCGCTGCGCTGGTGGCCGTCTTCACTGGGCTGCATGCTGTGCGCCTGACCCCGGCGCCGCTGCCGCTGGCTGAGCTGGCCGACCTGCTCGACGCCGAAGCGGGCGCCGACCACCCGTCGCAGGAGAGCTTCTACAACCAGGCGAAGCTGCTCGCCCTGCGCGCGTCTGGACACCGCCCGGTCTTCGTCGGCCAGACCCCCGCCGCTGCCGCGGTGGCTGCGCAGGTGGCCGCGGCCTTCTTCGACATCGCCGGGTGGTCGGCCGTGAGCGCCGACATCGACCGGGCGCTGAGCGTCCAGTCGGCGCGGAGTGTCACCGGCGATGCGACGAGCGCACTCTTCTATGATCCCGAGTTCGATGGTCCGCCCGCCGCCGAGCCGCGGCGAACCTTTGTCCTCAGTACTGCCGCGCGCGGCTGGTTCGCCGCGCAGCAGATCAGCGGCCACGATGCCGATCTGATCACCGAACAGGTCGGCACCGACGAGGCCGCGGCGCAGCGGGCCGACGGAGCGCTCGACGTGCGCACTGACACCCCGGCGGATATCGCTGCCTACTTGGTGATTGTGGTGCGGGCGGAACTGGCTGCCGCCTACGCGGCACTGGGTCGTGAGAGGGTGGGGATATGAAGGTCCTCAAGGGAGTGGTGCGCCCGTATGCGTGGGGTTCGCGCACCGCGATCGCCGAGCTGCAGGGCCGCGCGGCGCCGTCGCCGCACCCGGAGGCCGAACGGTGGTTCGGCGCCCACCCGGGATCTCCGGCCCGCCTAGACCATGCCGCCGGCGATCTGCTGATGCTGATCGACGCCGATCCGGTGGCCGCCCTGGGCGCCGACATCGTCGAGCGCTTCGAGTCGCGGCTCCCATTCCTGATGAAGGTGCTGGCCGCCGAGGAACCGCTGTCGTTGCAGGCGCATCCGAGTGCGGCGCAGGCGCGCGCCGGATTCGCCGCCGAGAATCGGGCCGGACTGGCCGTGGGCGACCCGCGCCGCAACTACCGCGACTGCTGGCACAAGCCGGAAATCGTCGTCGCCCTCACTGATTTTGCGGCGCTCGCCGGTTTTCGGGAGCCCGCGCAGACAGTCGAACTGCTGCGCAGCCTGGCCGTGCCCGGCCTCGATTCGGCGCTCGGCCTGTTGGCTGGCTCGCCGGACGAGGCGGGGCTGCGCGCGGTGTTCACCACGTGGTTGACGCTGCCTGAGCGGGTGCTTGCCGACTTGGTGCCCGCCGTGCTGGCCGGTGCTGTCGGTTCCCTCAGCCGCGGTGAGGACCGGTTTGCCAGCGAACTGCGCGCGGTGCTGGAACTCGGGGAGGCCTACCCCAACGATCCCGGGGTGCTCGCTGCGCTGCTCCTCAACTTTGTGCGACTGTCGCCGGGCGAAGCGATCTATCTGCCCGCTGGCAACTTGCACGCCTATCTACGAGGTACGGCGGTCGAGGCGATGGCCAATTCCGACAACGTGCTGCGCGGCGGCCTCACTCCCAAGCACATCGACGTCCCGGAATTGCTGCGCGTCTTGGACTTCCATCCGGTGGCACGCGACGAGTTGATGCCAGCCGTCTCCCCGGTCGGTGCCGAACGCGTCTACTTGACCCCGGCCCCGGAATTCCGGCTCTCGCGGATCGAGCTCGACGGCACCGGTCTCGCCTACGCCTCCAGCATCGGATTCGACCTGCCCGGGCCGCAGATCCTGACCGTCACCCGCGGCCGAATCGAGGTGGCGGCCGCCGACGGCGACACGGCCGTAGTGGAATGCGGCGAGGCCCTGTGGCTCGCCGACGACGATCCGAATGTCACGGTACGGGCGGCCGCATCGCGCGCGGTGTTCTTCCGGGCGCGGGTGCCGTTGGCGGCGGATCTCGGCTGACCGGGAAGGTCAGTCCGTTGGCGCATTCCGCGGTGACAGGAGCGCGTCCTCGGCTGGGGTACTCACCAGCCGCACGCGCAGCGGGGTCCGGGCACCGCTGATCAGGATGTTCGCCGGATCCTCGGGATCGGGGTAGAGGCCGGGAATGCCGGGCACGGGATGGCCCTGCTCGCGCACCCGGATCACCGTGTGCCGAGCCAGCGGGCCGAGCTGCCCGTCGGGGCGGTCGTCGATCAGCACATCGGCGGCGCCGCTGGCCGCCGGATGCACCAGGTGGCGATCGCGCACCCCGTGCAGCACGCCGTCCCACCGCTCGGGACGATCGGTGAAGATCGCGGAGGAGATGCCGAGGGCGGCCAACCGCACGACCACTCGCTGGGCCGTTGGTAATCCGCCGGTCACCTCCGCGATCGCCACATCGGGCCCAGCCAGGCGCACGGTCACCGGTCGCCCGGTGGGGTCGGCGCCCACCACGATGCCCGCGCCGGTCACCGGGATCACCGTACCGGCCAGCGCAGTGGCTGTGGAGCGGGGCAGTGTCGCCCGGTCGGCGTTCGCCGCATCGCTGGGGCGCGGCCGCCACCCAGGTGGCAGATCGTCGCGCAGTTGTCCGTCCAGGCTGCGGTCGATGCAGGCGGAAGCTCGGATCACTGGTCCTGCTGGCCCCGTTCGCCAGACCAGTGCGGTGCTCGCCGCGGCGCCGTGCTGCCACACCGACTCGAGTGCGGTGGGGAGGTGTGCTGGGTCATCGGGATGCACTGAGTAGTGAATGACCGCGGATTGGCTGACCGCGGAGTGAATGACCGCCGAAGCAACGGGCGGTATCTTGCCGGTCAGCGCGGTGAGCTCAGCGGCGGTACGACCGGTCACGGTGAGCCCGTCCGCGCGCAGCAGGGCCGTCATCGTGCGGGTGGCCGCCAGCACGGCACGGAGCGCCGCCGACCGGCCCGTCCCGTACCTGGCAACCCACTCGGGGTGGGCCAGTGGAGCAAACCGGACAACCAGGTGGACGGCGCGTTCGCCAGCCACCGACAGCGGACCGAGCAGGCTGCGATAGGCGCGGGCGGCAGGTCCGTCGTCGCCGGTGGATCGGCCGTGCGTCAGCACTGAGATTTCGGTTGCGAGGGCTTCGGGCCGCCGCGACCACGCCGTGAGGGTGTCCCAGGGGAGGCCCCCGGCGACGGAGAGTTTGGAGCCGGCGGCAGGCCGCCAAGGTTCAGCGAGCGGTCGCGGGCCTGGAGTGCTCCCGTGGACAGCGAGCACGGTGAGCAGGGTGCCGTCGTCGTGTCGGACGCCGATGACGTTGTCGTCGTACGGCACATCGAACGGGGTGGGCTTGGGCCGGACACGTCGATTCGCCAGCCCCCGCATGGTGCCTCCCCAGACCCTGACGGATGATTCGGACGTGTCGTGATTCGCCACGCGTCTCCCCAAACGTCGTCGTGCCAGCCTAGTGCGGAATACGGTGGCGGTACCGTGTTCTTCGCGGATTTTGGTCGGGGGGTCAAAATGTCGAGACAATTGACGACGCGTGCACAAGTGAGCGGATACCGCTTCGGGCTGGCCCGGGCCGAGCACGCGCTGATTCGGCACGATGCGCGGATGCTGCACGACCCGATGCGGTCGCAGTTCCGTGCGCTCCTCGCCGGTGGTGTGGTGGCATTGTTGCTTGTCGCGGGCGCCGGAATTTACGGATTGATCCGGCCTGCACCGTCGGTCGGTGACGCGCGCATCGTCGTCGCCGACGGCGGGGGCGGGATGTTTGTGCTGCTCGACGGCGTCATGCACCCGGTGCCCAACCTGACGTCAGCGCGGCTCGTCGTGGGGGAGCCGCTCCCCGCGAAGGCGGTAGGGCAGCGGTCGGTGAATGCCTATCCGCGCGGTCCGGCACTCGGTATCGCCGGGGCCCCGCCTGCGCTGCCCGGACCGGCAGATCCGGCGGTGTCGTCGTGGACCGTGTGCGACGATCCGGCCGCCGGTACTGCCGTGCTGACCGGTCCGTTGGCCGTTGAGGCGGCACCGGTGGCGGCCGGCGCGCTGGTCCGTACCGCCACTGGGGAGTGGCTGATCTATCAGCACACGCGCGACGGACGGCCGCGGCCGGTGCGGGCG
>NZ_JBAQWU010000199.1:0-3606 GCF_049299075.1 Gordonia sp. (in: high G+C Gram-positive bacteria) | reverse complement strand
TGCAGCGGGCACTCGCGGCAGAGCGCTTTGGCCGTCTCCAGTTGGGTCGGTTCTTCCGCGAACCAGAGGTCGGCCGCGCCTGCCGCCTGGCACGGCAGGTCTATTCGGTGCGGGGTGAACGTGTCCCCGGCGCGCGGGGTCAGCATGTCAGTGATGGTCATGGGAGCTGCTTTCGTCGACAAAGGGAATGGCGTGTCGTATGCGATTCCCGGCCCGGCCGACTGTGTGGACGACCAACGTGGATGACCAACGAGAAGGGCCCCGGGGATTCGCTGTCGCGATTCGCCGAGGCCGGTGGGTCAGACTGTGCTGATGGTCGTCAGATCCGGTGTGATCGACGGCCGGGGGCCTCGGGGAATCGCCAGTGCGCTCGTGCGCCGACACGTACGCGTGCGGCGGCGATCGATGCGTACTGCGAATGCGTGAAGCCGATCATGACGGTGATTCCCCTTTCCTCTTCGAGACAACGACGCCAAGACTACGCCGCCGAGCAAAGGGGCACAAACTATTTTTGAGCTGGCGTTTTCCGAGATTCTGGAGTTTTCCGGTGTTCGGCGACCAGGGCGAGCACGTCGGCGCCGATCTCGTCCATGCGCTCCGCGTTCATCCCGCTGACCCGGGACAGTTCCGCCGGGGTCGCCGGCAGCATCCGTGCCAGTTGCTTGAGCATATTGCCGCTGCACACATTGCGGGCATCGCAGCCGCGGTCGGCCGCGTAGTCGTCGCGCCATTGCCGGAGCGCCTCGTGCACGGCCGGGTCCGGCCCGCGCAGGTCGGACCCTTCGACAGGCTCAGGGAGCGATCCGAGAACCCCGGAGCGTGCGGAATTGCTCCCGGAGCGTGCGGAATTGCTCCCTGAGCTTGTCGAAGGGATCATCCCGTCGAGGAACCGGGAACGACGACGGCTGGCCTGCCGTCCCTCGCTGCGGGCCAGCGACCACGACAGGTGCAGGTGCGTGCGGGCGCGCGTGATACCCACGTACAGCAGCCGGCGTTCCTCCTCCACCTGAGCCGCGGCCTTGCTGGCCCGGGTCAGCGGCACCGAACCCTCGTGCAGTCCGGTCAGGAGCACCGCATCCCACTCCAGGCCCTTGGCCGCGTGGAAGGAGGCGAGCGTGATGCCGCGGTCGGACTCCGATTCGGTCCGCGCCCGATCGCTCAGCGCCGCGACCGTCTGCGCGAATGTCAACGTCGGGCGCTGCGTCAGCACATCGTCGACTAGTTCGACGAGGCGGCACATCTGCTGCCAGTTCACCTTCGCCTGGCTGCCCGGCGGCGCCGTCTCGGCGAACCCGAGTGGCGTCAGCGCGGTGCGCACAGCCTGCGCGGACGGCATCTGCGGCGCGTCGCCCTGTGCCAGCGTGGTCAGCCGTCGCAGCGCCGCAACCACCTGGGGTCGTTCGAAGAAACCATGATCGCCGCGGACCCGGTATTCGATTCCGGCGGCCGCGAGCGCCTCCTCGTAGCCTTCGGACATGGCGTTGATCCGGTACAGCACCGCAATCTCGGCAGCCGCTACGCCGGCTCGCAGCAGCCGTTTGATCTCGGCGACTACCCCGACCACCTCGGCGGTCGCATCCGGGTACTCGACGAAGACCGGGTCCGGCCCGGTCGGCCGCATACCGATCAGTTCGAGCCGCGAACCGGACATCCGGCCGGCGGCCTGGCCGATCACGCCGTTGGCCAGCGCCACCACTTCCGGAGTCGACCGGTAGTCGCGCTGCAGCCGGACCAGGGTCGCTTCGGGATAGACCCGGGTGAAATCGAGGAGGAATTCCGGGGTGGCCGCGGTGAAACTGTAGATGGTCTGGTTCGCATCGCCGACGACGGTCAGGTCGTCGCGGCCGCCCAACCACGTATCCAGGAGTCCCTGCTGCAGCGGTGTCACATCCTGGTACTCGTCGACAACGAAGCTCCGGTATCGGCCGCGGAACTCGTCGGCGATCGGGCCGTTACTGGTCAGCGCCAGGGTGGTGAAGCCGATCAGGTCTTCAAAGTCGAGCAGGAAGTCGCCACCCGGCGCACGCTTGGCCTCCTCATAGGCGCGGAACACCTCGGCCACCGTATCGGCTTTCACCGGAAGGTCCCGGCTGCCGGTCTTGCTGCTGGCGACGTAACGGGACGGATCGATCAACGACGATTTTGCCCATTCGATCTCCGCCGCCAGGTCCCGGATCAGTTCCCGGTCGGCAGCCTCCAAACCCACGTCGCGGGCGGCGCGGCGCACCATCGGAAACTTGCTGTCCATCAGTTCCCAGCGGGCGCTGCCATACACCTGCGGCCAGAAGTAGCGCAGCTGCCGCAGTGCCGCGGCGTGGAAGGTGAGCGCCGACACCGAGCCCCCCGGAGCCGAAACCCCCAGCGCGGCAAGCCGTTGGCGCATCTCCGCGGCAGCGCGCGCGGTGAACGTCACGGCCAGCACCTGGCTTGGGTTCACCTGACCGGAGTCAACCAGCGCCGCGATGCGGCGGGTGATGGTGCGGGTCTTACCGGTGCCCGCACCGGCCAGCACACACACCGGCCCCCGCGGTGCGAGCACCGCTTCGAGCTGCTGCGGATCCAGTCCGTCGCGGATCGAGATCATGGGCACACTCTCTCATGCGATACCGACGTTCTCGTCGGCGCGAGCGT
Organism: Gordonia sp. (in: high G+C Gram-positive bacteria); assembly: GCF_049299075.1. GTDB lineage: Bacteria > Actinomycetota > Actinomycetes > Mycobacteriales > Mycobacteriaceae > Gordonia. Next base: position 975 of record NZ_JBAQWU010000199.1, on the reverse strand, counting down.
CAGAGCAGACCGAGCGCGCTCATGACCTCGCCAATTCCCGGATTGGTCTTGGTGGAGCCGTCAGCGAACTGCACCGTCGGAACCACATGGTTACCGCCGTTGACGCTGCCGACGAACTCAGCGGCCTCCGGGCTGGCCTCGATATCGATCTCGGTGTACTCGATGTGGTTGCGGTCCAAACTCATCTTGAGCCGGTTGCAGAACGGGCACCAGGAGGTCGTGTACACAGTCAGATCGGCCATACTGGCCATTCTAGATGCTTCTTCTTGGCCAGCGCCCAGCTGGTGATGAGCGAGCGGGCAATGGACACCGACGGCGGCAGCAGCAGCGCCGCCGTCGGCGCTTGGGCACCCCAATCGGCCCGTTGATCCAGCGCTTCGCGCACCTGATCCCGAGTGAACCACCGGGCGTCGGCGAGCTCGCCGTCGAGCAGGGCCACCGGCTGATCCGGATCGGCGATCACCTCGAAACCGAGCATCAGCGACCGCGGGAACGGCCACGGCTGCGACCCCAGATAGTGCGGGGACCGGGCGGTGATGCCAACCTCCTCAGCCACCTCACGGATCACGCACTGTTCCACCGACTCCCCCGGTTCGACGAACCCGGCCAGCGTGGAGAACCGCGGATTCGCCCACGCGTGCTGGCGGCCGAGCAGGATGTGATCGCCGCCGTCGTGCACCACCATGATCACCGCCGGATCGGTGCGCGGAAACTCATCGGCGCCCGCGTCACTGCGCCGCACCCACCCGGCGCGGGCGCTGACGGTGGGTGCGCCGTCGATCGGCGAGAACCGCGCGGCCCGATGCCAGTTCAGGATGCCCAACGCGGTGGCCAGCAGACCGGCGTCATCCGCGGAGAGCAAGTGCGCGCCCATCCGCGGATCACTCACCGGGCCGGGCAGGTCGGCGGCGCGGCGGGCCCACAGGTCGTGATCGCCGACGACGCCGAGAAAGACGGCATCGGCCGGCGGTGCGG
>NZ_JBAQWU010000198.1:0-9120 GCF_049299075.1 Gordonia sp. (in: high G+C Gram-positive bacteria) | reverse complement strand
CCGCGCAACGGCTGGCGAAGGCTGCCAGCGAATTCTGCACCCCGGCTGCACGGGTGGCGGCAGCCGCGGTGCCCTGCTCATTGAGGCCGACGGGGGAGTCGAGGACGAGGCGGGCGACCCGATCGGGGTGGGCGCCCAGGTAGGCCAGCGCCACCGAGGATCCGCTGCCGACGCCGACCAGGCCGAGCCGGTCGGCTTCCCAGTACTCGCGCAGGCTTTCCAGATCGGCGGCCGCGTCAGCGTTGGCGAATCGCAGCTGGTCCGGGGCGAGGGTGTCATTGCAGAGGTCGGCGCCCCGGCGGGTCTCGCCGCCGAGCGCGGTGGCGCGCGCGGACACAGCGCTGTTGCCTGCGGCGCCGTCGTTGTAGATCGTCTCGCGCTGTTCGGTGGTGAGGCAGTCGATCGGTGCCGAGCGGCCGGTACCGCGACGGTCCACGGTGACGATCGGGTGCGCGTCCAGAAGTGGCGCCAGGCGGTTGGCCTCGAAGGTCAGCGCCAGTCGCGAACTCGGCACATCGGTACCGGTGGTCAGCACCAGCGGGGCGGCATCGGCCGGCGTCTTCGCGGTGCGCAAGCGCACCACGGCGACCCGGATGTCCGAGCTGTTCACATCGCCAGGGGCGATCGCGACGGTGAACGAGGCGCAGTCGATGCGCAGGTCGGCTGGTGCGCTGGTCCGGTACGCCGCGGCGAGCTCGGGGCCGCATTCGGAATAGTTCAGGTCGCGGGCGGGGACGCTGAGGGTGGGCAGCACTGTGGTGCTGGTGGTGGCGTCGGTGCCGCCGTCGCCGTGCACAATGCCCGGACCGGGATCGGGTCCGACGGTGCAGCCAGTCGCCAGTACCGCGGTGGCGGCCAGGGCCGCCAGGAGACCTGATCCATGCGACTTCAATCCGACTCCCCAGGAATTCTGGTCCAACGTGTGAAAAGGAAGTGGTCGACGGTCCCGCAGAACGACGGCGCGTAGCGGTTTGGAACTGTGTGTGTGTGACAGGTCCGGCCTTCTCCGCCGATCTCGGGTGACATGGTCACACAAAGTTCGTCGACCAATCCAGTATCCACGAGCGCAGCGGCTAACCGTGGTCCGCCTTCGCAGACGACGTGTCGAAGTCCGCGAACCTTGAGTGCGTCAACAGCTTGGCGTATCCCAGATGGGGCGTGGATCAGGCGCATTGAGCCGTCGGACGCGTCTACGGCGGCGCTTGCAGCGTCGGTTGCTTCGGAATCGTCGGATGTGAGGATCAGGAAGTTATCGGTAATTGTGTCTGTAAGGAAGCGTTGTGGGTGTCCGATTCGGCCGGAGCGCGTGACGACTGCTAGCGGCGGCGGTGGCCCTTGGCCTCGATCGCGTCTCGCGCTCGCTTCGGAGTCTGGGAGTTTGATCCCGATGTAATTCTCCGCGACCGCTGTGCTGGCTCCAACAAGCACGACGTCTGCGGTGGCGCGTAGCCGGTGCAGCAGGGCATTGTCCGCAGGGGAAGAAAGTCCGGCGGAAGAGTGGCCGCGGGACAGACTGCCGTCGATGCCCAGCACGAAGTTCGTGCGTAACCAGGGTGAATCCGGCCACGTATAGGTGTCGAGAACGTCGTCGAGAGGGGTCACCGATACTCTCTTTGTAGGTGCCGGAGGAACTGTCGCACAACAGTGTGTTCCAGCGGCTCGTTGAGGGGACTCGCATACGTTCCCTGGCCAGGTTGGGCGGCAAGATTGGCGCGCGCGGAATGAGCGAGTGCGCCGATGACCCCTGATGAGACTTGAAGCGGAGATTTCGTGGTCCATGCGAGATGTTCAGGTACGCCAAGTCCGATCGCAGCCTTGCGAAGAATCCACTTGTCGTAGTAGTCGCCATCGGGCCCCGAGCCCCAGAGAAGGGTCGGGTCCAGCCGCATAGCGAATTGCCAGAATGGCGTGGTTTGAAAGACCTGGATGAAATCGTCGGCTCGGTCACCGAGAAGCCGCTCGTAGTAGTCGGGGATTAGGCGTTGCCGCGTAAAGTTGGCGCGTACCCTAGCGGTTACCCGCTCACGAAACTCGGCGAGTCCGGCAGGACTTGCCGGGTCGACATCCAGTGCGGCACCGCCCATGAACAGCGCGTCCGATCCTGCGCCAGTGAGAACCGGACCAGCGCCGAGTTCGGCGAACCGGGTGAAGGCGGTCTTGATCGGAATCGCTGAGGTGATCTCCCACAGTTCCCACGTTCCGAGTAGATCAATGCAGTCGCGTGCTGCGCCGGAAAGCCGGTCCTCGTTGAGGTCAAGGACGTCGTGGTGGAGACCAAGATGACGTGCGACGTCGCGACTGCGGAGATCCTCGAGGTCGGCGTCGTCGTCCGTAACGACGGTTACGGCGTGCGGGGAGTAGCCGAGGTCCGCGGCCACCGCGGCCACCAGGATCGAATCGATTCCGCCGGACAGCATGATCCCGGGATCGCCGCACCGGCTATTGATAACGGAGGTAATTCGTTCACGCAGAAGCGCGGTCAACTCTGCGGTCGCGGTGTGTGCATTCGAAATCAGGTCGGGTGCGGTGAAGGCCATCACCTCGTTGTCATCGGCGACGTACTCAGCGGCTAGGGCGGGTTGGTCGGCTGGTCTGGGTGTTGTCATCTCATGTCCACCTCTCCGACGACGTGATACGTGGGCGGTACTTCGCTTCGTAAGTGGAATCGGTGGTGCTGTCGTCGGGCTGGACCAGCTCGCGGTCCGCATCGTCGAACAGGTCGTCGACTGGTCGAGTCGGTGGTCGGACTATCACACGGAGTAGCCAGAAGAACGCGAGGACCGAGAGGCCGCCAGCGACGACGATCAGCAGCCGTTGCCACCATTCCATTTCGCGCGCCGTGGCATTACCGGCGACGACAGTGGCGATGACACCGATAATTGCGGAGAACACGCCCAGAATCTCCACTACCTTGAACAGCGAGTCAGACAGTTGGTCATTGGTGCGGGCCGTCAATTCGTTGAGCTTTGCCCGTTGGCGGGCCCCTTCGCGTTCTAGGCGCTCCCGAATCTCGGCCTCGAGGCGGAGTTTGGCATCGTGCTGGATTGCGATGGTAACCCGCTCCAGTTTGAGGTCGTTGTGCGCTTCGCGGTCGTTCGGTGGGTGGAGCCTGATGGCGAGATTGATCGCCCGTATCGCTTCCGGGTATTGCCCGGTTCTCCGGAATGCTGATGCTTGGCGCATGTACGTGACCGGATTGAACTTGTTAATCACGATCAACCGTTTGGCGATCGTCAGCATTTCCTCGGCGTATTCGCGGTCGGCCGTGAACCACAGTCCGTGCAGGAGCAGGGACAGAATCTTCTCCGATTGCGTGTCCTTCGCGATGGATCGGATGTCCTCGGTAGTCACATGCTTGCCCCGGCCTAGCCGACTGTACTGGAGCATGGCCCGGTAGTATAGGGACGAGTTGGTCACACTTTCGCCGACGGCAGCCAGGATCTGCTCGATCCGTTCGAAGTTGAAGTCGAAACGGGCGGCTTGCAGCACGATGGACAAGTTGGTGTCGAAGTCCGGAGAGGACGTCTCCTTCTCGGCTAAGACTTGGCTCAGCGGGAGAGCGACGAGGACGTCCGGGTGGGTGCTGCGGATCCGCCAGACGATCGCTGAGAACACGATCTCGAATGCGTCGTTGTCTCGTCCGTCCCGCAAGCTGGTGAGCCATTCGGTGATGTACTCGTCCCACTTCGCACCGCCGGACGGCTCAGCTGGCTGCCGCCGGACGAACCATTCGGCGCTGACGTCGGCGCTCGCATGCCGAACGTCGGGATGCTTGCGGAGAATACGCGCAAGTCTTTCCATGTCGGACCTTGACAGATCCTCGGCAATGCGCTGAACGTTGGTGCTTGTCTGGCCTGGATCATCGTCGACCCGAGCCCTTCTCAGGTCGGCTAGGAGGAGATCGTCGTCAGCCATGCGGCTACACTAACAGTGGGCACGAATTGGCATTTCATGTGACCTCGGTCGCTTTCTGCAGCAGGAACATCCTTCCAGTGGTACCCGACTGGTTAGGCTTCTGCCCATGGTGGCCCGACTTTCCGAGAAGAATCCCGTGATCGAGGCGGATGCGCTGATCGGTGAGATGGTTCCCCCGTCGATGTTCGATCACGTCAGTTTCGACTCGTACATTCCCGATCCCGATGAGCCGAGTCAGGCGGCGGCCGTCGCCTCGGCCCGCGGTTTCGTGGCGCGCGCGGCCGCGATCCGCAGTGGGGGCAAGCGCGGTTTCTTCCGCAAGAAGGCGGCGCCCACGCACGGTATTGGCTTGTACCTCGACGGCGGCTTCGGTGTCGGCAAGACGCACCTGCTGGCGTCGATCTACCATTCGATGCCCGGACCCAAGGCGTTTGCCACCTTCGGTGAGGTGACCAATCTGGTCGGCGCCCTCGGCTACACCGACGCGCTCGAGCGACTCTCGGGCCACAGCGTGCTCTGCATCGACGAGTTTGAGCTCGACGATCCGGGTGACACCATGGTGGTCTCCCGGCTGCTGTCCGAACTCAGTGCACGCGGCGTCTCACTCGTGGCCACGTCGAACACGCTCCCGGGCCAACTCGGTGAGGGCCGGTTCGCGGCCAGCGATTTTCTGCGCGAGATTCAGAAGCTGTCCGGGATCTTCGAAAGCGTCCGGGTCGACGGGCCCGACTACCGCCACCGCGACCTGCCGCCGGCGCCGGAGCCCAGTTCTGACAGTGAACTGCTGACCCGCGCTGACGTGACGGAGGGCGCGACGCTCGACTCGTTCGACGACCTCAGCGCGCATCTGGCCAAGCTGCACCCGTCCAAGTACAAGGCGCTGGTCGACGGCGTTTCGCTGGTCTGCATCAGTGATGTGCATCCGGCCGACGACCAAGCGGTGGCCCTGCGGCTGGTGGCCCTCGTCGACCGCCTCTATGACGCTGACATCCCGGTAGTCACCTCGGGTGTGAAACTCGACGAGATCTTCACCCCGGAGATGGTGGCTGGCGGCTACCGTAAGAAGTACCTGCGGGCCATCTCCCGCCTCCTGGCGCTGTCCCGCTCGGCCGAACCCGCCGTCTGACCCAATTCGCTCCCTGGCCCCTGTTCGCTCCCTGGCACCTGTTCGCTCCCTGGCACCTGTTCGCTCCCTGAGCCTGTCGAAGGGTTCCGGGCAAAACCGAACGCCCCGGTCGTGGGGAAGTCCGGGCCGGGGCGCTGCTGGGTGACTGGCAGATCAGTGACTACCGGGTCGGGTGACTACTTGCTGCTGCAGTTGCAGCCGGAGCCGCATTGACAGTTGGCCCCGCAGTTGCACGGGTCGCAGGTGCAGTTTGGGTTATCGCACTTCTGATCGCTCATGCCACCATTGTATGCGCAGGAACGCATGAGTGGCCAGGGGTCGAAGGTCCCCGAGTTTGCCTCAGAGGTCCCGGGCCAGCACGTAGTCGTGCTCGACGATGCCGTTCATGTGGAAACTTTTGGTGCCCACTCGGGCGAACCCCATCTTGGCGTAGTAGCGCTGGGCGCGCTCGTTGAGCTGGTTCACGCCGAGCCAGGCGGTCGTGGAGCCGTGCGTGCGGGCGGCGTCCAGGGCGGCCTCCATGAGACGGTGTGCCGGCCGGCCGCCGTGGGGGCCGTGATGGTGGGGGAGCACATACATCTTGGAGATTTCGGTGACGGCGTCGCCGGGTACCGCGGCGCGCACGTCGTCGTCGATGGGGGCGCCGTGGATCAGGAGCGCGTAACCGATGAGTGGGCTGCCGATATTCTCGCGGACCACGAGGACGGTGTAGCCGGGATCGTTGATCCAGTGCTCACACTGGTGCGGAGCCAGTGATCTGGCGATGTGGGCGGCGATGTCGTCGCGGGTCGAGTGTGCCGGACATGCGAGTGGGAAGGTCACTGCAGCCACGAAGGCGACTTCCGCCGCAAGAGTCGGGTGGGTGACGGCCTCGATGATCAGTGGCAGCTCGTCGGGCATGGTTCGATTCTGCCGTACAGATGCCTATCGCTCACCGGGCTGGCGGACGAACTGGCGCAGCCGAGCGTAGTTGGGTTCCGACTGCGTCTGTGTGCTGGCCCACACGACCGCCTGGGCGGCGGCGGTCAGCCGATCCAACTCACGAGTTGATCGCCGACCTCCTTGTGGTTCAGCAGACTGAGGTGATTCGCCTGGCCGACATGCATACCGTTCTCCGGTGCGAAGCCGATGTGCCGCGTCGAGTTACGACCACCCGCACTGTGGTGTAGCACCAGGCCGTCGCCGATCACCCGGCTGATCGGGTGGTGCGGATCACGCGTGAACGTCGCTGAGACGAAGTAGTGCTCGGCGCCGGTTAGCAGCGGTATCTCGGCGGCCAACGCCGCGGCGAGGTCGTCGGGATCGCGGCCGTGCCAGTCTTCGTCGAGCAGTGAACCAGCCCGCAGATCGCGAATGCCGCCGGAACGACGACGCAGTAGCCGCCCGAAGGCGTTGGTCTCGGGATGAGCGGTCAGCAGCGCGCTCGCATGGTGTGCGACGTTTTCCAATGGCGCGCCCAGGTGGGGGGTGCCCAGGCTGACCGTGGTGCGTACGCGCTCGATCCAGCGGTGATCGGCCTGGCGGCCGTGGTGGGTTGCACTACGCAAGACAAGGCCGCCCATCGAATGGCCGAGGAGCGCGATGTCGGTCACCGCAGTCGGCCAGAAGCGCACCAGATCGTCGAGCAACTCCGCGAGATCCTGACCGTTCGTCGAGATGCGACGGCCGGAGTTGTACCGGATAAAGACGCTCGTCACACCGTTCGCCCAGAGCCGGTGCTCATACGGCGCCGACTTGCGCTGACCGACGCGCCAGGCATGCTCGGTCTCAGTGAGGCCATGCACGTAGACCGCGATCCGCCGGGTGGCACGGGGAAAAGCGCGTGCGAGTTCGTCGGCGGTGACCGAGATGGGCCGACCGGCGACCCGGACCGAGATGTTGTGCTCGGTGAGAGGGGACTGCAGGCCGTCGAGCTCGTCGCCGATCAGGCCGTTGACCACACCGATCAGCATGGCGCCTCGGGTGGTCGACGACACCGGCCGGGACAACGGCAGGTCGAGGACCTTCCCGCTCACCTGGCCTGCGGCCTTCGTGGACTCGCCGACGACGCGGTAGACGCTATCGGTAATGCCGTTGTGCAGCGACTGCACCGGTGTGATGGCGGGCCCGAGACCGCGTCGTACCGCAGTGAAGACACGATCGGATACCGCACGGTGGGTCTGGTGGAGACCCGCCGAGGCCTTGGCGAGTTCGGTTAGACCCAATTCAGACAGAGCGCGTACTTCCTGGCGACGTGCCACGGTATCGTCGGTCATTCGAATGAGAGTACATCCGTGCACTCAATTGGGCAATAGTGCGCGCACCCCAATCCGTGGGACATGCAGCGAGGACTCGGATGGAAGCTCGGGTGCTCGACTGTGGTGCGCGAGATCGCAGACTCGCTTGGCCGAGTTCGTTGGCAGTGTGCGCGTGGTGACCGATGAGCGGAAGCGGCCGGTCGTGCTGGGGGTGTCGGTGCGGGGCACGGAAATGTGATGGCGGTGATCGCCGCGGGTGTGGCGTGTGCCGAGCGGATGCGGCCCGCGGTCGTGCACGGTCAACTACGCCGCAGGTGTCTGGGGCGTGGGCCGGCTTCTCTGGCCGCGACTCGGGCGAAGCCGTGCGATAACGTTGAATCATCCGGATGAGAGTACGAATGTGCACTCTGCATTGCTGCACGGTGAACGGAGCTGCGCGTGGAGTTTTTTGACATACGCACGATGATGCTGTTCTGTGCGGCCACCCATCTAATCTTCGGCCTGCTGCTGTGGGGCTACCGATCCCGGGGTGGCACCGCCTCGGCGCTGGCGACCTGGAGTGTCGCCAACCTCGTCGCGGCTACCGCATGGCTACTGATGGCCCTGCGAGGTCAGGTGCCGGTGATCATGTCGGTGGCCGTGGCGAACATGCTGCTGATCGCCGGCTGGACGCTGCTGCTGGTGGGCATGCGCCAGTTCGCGGGCCGCCCTGCGCAGCCATGGCGATTCGCGGTCCTGCCGGTCATGGTCTTCGTCCTGTTCACGGTGGTACCGGCGGTGCGCGACAATCTCGGCGCGCGAGTCCTGGTTGTCAACATCTGCTTGATGGTTGTGCTGGTGACGCTGGTGTTCGAGGCGATCGCCGATCAGCGGGACGAGCCGCTGCGTACCCGCATTGTGGTCGTCGCTGCGGTGTCCGTCGCCGTGGTCTCGAATATTGTGCGCGCCGTCCACGGCTACGCACTCGCCCCCGGCGCAGGATTCTTGCAATCCGGTCCGGTCCAGGAAGCTGGCATTTTTGTGCAAGGTGTCGCGTTGCTGGGCTGGAGTATCGGGCTGCTACTGATGCATCAGGAGCGGCTGGAGAATCAGCTGCGCGAGTCAGTGCAACGTGATCCGCTCACCGGACTGCTCAATCGTCGCGGATTCGCCGAGCGGGAGGCGCGTCGGACATCGGCCGGACCTGCGTGCGATGCGGCCCTGCTGCTCGATTTAGACGAGTTCAAGAGAATCAACGATACCTACGGACACGATCGCGGCGATGCACTGCTGCGGCAGTGCGCCGACGAAGTGCGGGGTTGGGCGCGCCCGGGTGATCTCGCGGCACGATATGGCGGCGACGAATTCTGTGTGCTGATCAGCGTCGAGAATGTCGAGGCCGCGGTCGCGCGTGCGGAGGTGTTGCGTCGCCGGATCCGCACGGCCACGCTGCCCGGCCCAGACGGCGTCGCGGCGACCGTCTCGATCGGGGTGGCCGTGGCCGAGGGTGTCGGCACAACGCCGATAGGGGAGCTGATCGCGACCGCTGACGAGGCGTTGTACCGCGCTAAGCGGGAGGGCCGGGACCGCGTTGTCGTGGGCGCGGACTCTACCGGGGCAGACGCCAATCGGGTCGGCTAGCGCGACCGAGGCAGAGAAGCGGCAAGGACCCGGACGAAAACCCGGGTCCTTGGCTGCGGTGCGCGATACAAGGATTGAACTAGCTACGCGCTATCGTTCGGATATGGCTCTGACCACCTGTAATATGGGTCTGAACAGCTCTAATATCCTCGGGACGTTAGGACAGTTCCGGCCAGTTTCGGCCGGTTGTGGACGTCCAGAGGGACAAGATAGGGACAGAAT
>NZ_JBAQWU010000197.1:0-4062 GCF_049299075.1 Gordonia sp. (in: high G+C Gram-positive bacteria) | reverse complement strand
GTCTACGGCAATGATCTACGGCGACAGCTCAGCCGATCCCGCCTACTTTTCCGAGGGCACCGCCGCGCGTCGTGAACCCAAGCGCGGGTACGGGCGCGACATGCTCGACGTCGAGGGTTATGCGCGGGGACTGTCGCGACGGCGCCAGGACATCGATGTGACGATCTTGCGGCCGCAGGCCATCCTCGGCCCGCGCATCGCCACCCGGATGAGCGCGTATCTGTCCATGCCGCTGGTCCCCGTGGTTTTCGGCCATCAGGCACGACTGCAGTTTCTGCATGAGGAAGATGCCCTCGGCGCTCTGGAGTGGGCCACCCTGCACCCCAAACGCGGCACCTTCAACCTGGCCGGCGATGGTGTGGTGACCCTTGCGCAGGCCGTACATCGCGCCGGTCATCTACAACTGCCGGTCCCCGCGCCGCTGCTGGCCCCGCTGGCGGGTGTCTTGAAAGAAGGGCGGGTCCCGCGGATCCGCCCCGATCAGGAGGGTTTTCTGGCCTTCGGTCGGGTATTGGACACCACGCGGATGCGCACCGAGATGGGATTTGAGCCGAAGTACACGACGCTGGAGACGCTCGACGACTTCATTGCGCGCGGCGATACGCGACCGGTGATCAGTACCGACGCCTGGCGCGGCCTGGAGCGTCGTGCCGTGTCAGCCGCCACAGCGTTGCAGTAGCGCGACACGTAGGATGAGCGAGTGCTCCCGCGGCCCGGTCGGCCGCGCTGTGAGCCGCCAGGAGAAGAGCGAGGGGGTGCAGCATGGTCAATGCCGATAGGCCAGCGGATGCGCGAACAGCACAGGTGATCTCGCTGTATACCGCCGATCCGCGATCGATGCGCGCCCGCGCCCGCGAAGCCGAAAACTTCGACGTACCCGGTGCCGAGGTGCTACCGATCAACAACGAGATCGTCCTGCCCGACGAGCCGGTTAGCCCGATCGAGCCCATTCGGCACTCGCCGCTGTTCAGCCTCGGCGGGATCCGCGGTGCGATCGCTGACTCCTTGATGGCCACGTCCGGTTTCATCCGGGAACGGATGACCGGCGACTTCGCCGTCGACGACTATGGTTTCGATCCGCATTTCGCCGAGACCGTGTGGTTCCCAGCGATCCGGCAGCTGTATTCCAAGTGGTTCCGTGTCGAGGTGACCGGGATCGAGAATCTGCCCGCCGAAGGCGCAGCCTTGCTCGTCGCTAACCACGCCGGCACCATCCCGATCGACGGTTTGATCGCCTCGGTCGCGGTGCGCGATAACCATCCGAACCAGCGCTACCTGCGCGCGCTGGCCGCCGATATGGTCTTCGAGACGCCGGTGATCGGCGACCTGGCTCGTCGGATCGGCGCCACCTTGGCCTGCCACGACGATGCTGAGGCGCTACTGCGGCAGGGCGAGTTGACCGCCGTGTGGCCGGAGGGGTTCAAGGGTATTGGCAAGCTCTACAAGGACCGGTACAAACTGCAACGCTTCGGCCGGGGCGGGTTCGTGACCACCGCGATCCGCACCCAGGCTCCGATCATCCCGGTCTCCATCGTCGGATCTGAAGAGATCTACCCGATGATCGCCGACCTCAAGCCGCTCGCCCGCGCGCTCGGCCTGCCGTACTTCCCGATCACCCCGCTGTTCCCGTGGCTCGGCCCGCTCGGTGTGATCCCGCTGCCCGCCAAGTGGCATATCCACTTCGGGCGCCCGATCGAGACGTCGTCGTACGACCCGGCGGCCGCCGACGATCCCATGGTCGTGTTCGACCTCACCGACCACGTGCGCGAAGAGATCCAGCAGACCCTCTTCCGCATGCTGAGCCGCCGCGGCTCGGTCTACCTGGGTTGACCACCACTCACACCGCAGCCGAACGCTTGCGGTTCGCGTAGCTGCGTAGAACCCGGCCGGTGACGAAGGCGCCGCCGGTGGCCGCGCCGAGGAGCATCGCCGTTCCCACGCCGTATTTAGCGGCCTTGCGAGCGGTGCGGAAATCGTAGGATTCCCATCCGCGGATCCGGGCGACATCGCGCAGGTCCGAATCGGGATTGATCGCGACGGCAGTGCCCACTAGCGACAGCATCGGGACATCGTTGTACGAGTCGGAGTAGGCGGTGCAGCGTTTGAGGTTCAGGCCTTCGCGGACGGCGATGGAGCGGATAGCGTGCGCCTTGCCGGGGCCGTGCAAGATGTCGCCGACGAGGCGGCCGGTGAAGACGCCGTCTTCGCTCTCGGCGATGGTACCCAGCGCGCCGGTCAGACCGAGCCGCTTGGCGATGGTCTGGGCCAGCTCGAGGGGGGTGGCGGTGACCAGCCAGACCTGCTGTCCGGCGGCCAGGTGTCGCTGAGCCAGGGCGGCGGTACCCGGCCAAATCTTGTCGGCGATGTACTCGTCGTAGATGTCCTCGCCGAGCTCCGTCAGTTCCGCCGTCGACCGACCGGCGATGAAGCCGAGTGCCTTGTCGCGGCCCTCGGCGACGTCGTCCATGTTCTCCCGGCCCGTTAGCCGGAACTTGGTCTGCTGCCAGGCGAACTTCGCAATATCGTTGTAGGAGAAGTACTTTCGCGCCGCTAGGCCGCGGGCGAAGTGCACAATCGACGCCCCGTGAACCAGGGTGTTGTCGACGTCGAAGAACGCGGCAGCAGTGAGATCCGGCGTCACCATGCCTTGGCTCTCGGGATCCTCGGGGATCCGGGCGCGCAGTGACTCGACGGCCGCGGCTGCGGCGGCCTCGCCAGCTAGCACCTGGCGCAGCTCGGACGCGCTCTGCCGGAACCGGCCAGCCCGCTCGGACAGCCAGTTGGCGACGCGTCGGCTCTCCTCGGCCTCGGCGCGTGCGGCCTTCTCTTCGGCGGTCAGCTCGTCGGCTTCGTCCAGTTCGTCGGCGAGGTCGTCGGCCTCGATGTCGGTAGCGAGGTCTTGCTCGAGTGCCAGTTCGAGGGCCTCGGCGAGATCAACGTCCTGCGCGGTGTCGTCGATGGAACTGTCCGCGGCGGGGGCAGATTCCGCGGCCTCGTCCGCCGCGTCGGCCACGGCGAAACCTTCGTCGGGATCGGGCGCGTTGCGGGTCACGGGTAACTCCTTCGCGTCGGTCGGCGCCGGGAGGTGTTCGATCGGGCCGAGTCGATTCAGGATCCCAGCCTATCGCGCACTGCGCGGGGACGCCGTCGCAGATGACGTGTCCCACAGACCGGCGCCTCGCAGGCGGCTACGCTGGCGGTCGTGACCGAGACACCGAACCTGCCGGTGGTGGCCCTCATGACGCGGGCCAGTTGCCATGCGTGCGCCACCGCGCGGACCGAACTAGAGCGGATTCTTGCCGACTACGATCTGCCGCTGACCGTGCACGACGTCGATCAGTTGGCCGAAGCGGGGGATCTGGAGCCACGCGCCGAGTATGGCGATCGGGTACCGGTCATCTTGCTCGACGGCGTCGAGCACGGGTACTGGGAAGTCGAGGAGGGCCGCCTCCGCGCGGCCCTGGACGTTCGCCGCTAGAACCACGGCCGGGCCGGGCGTGTTCACCCGCTGCTGACCGCGGGCCGCGGACGTGAACTAACCTGGCTTAGTACATGCGCCCGACGTGCTCGCACGGTTCGGGACGTGAACTTGGAGGAAAACGGTGTCAGCGTGAGTATTTTGTTGTTCGGGGTGTCCCATCGGAGTGCGCCCGTCCCGGTACTGGAACGGCTCGCCGTCTCCGAATTCGAGCGACCCAAACTGGTCTCCTCTCTGATGCAATCGCGCGTGGTCAACGAGGCCATGCTGGTCTCCACCTGCAACCGCATCGAGTTTTACGCTGTCGTCGACGCATTCCACCCCGCCCTCGAAGCCGTCGGCGAGGTACTGGGCGAGCATTCGGGGATGACGGTCGGCGAGATGTCCGACCACGCGTACGTGCATTACTCCGAAGCCGCGGTGGAGCATCTGTTCACTGTCGCCGCCGGACTCGACTCGATGGTGGTCGGCGAACAGCAGATCCTCGGCCAGATCCGCTCGGCGTACGCCGACGCCGACGCTGCCAAGTCGGCCGGCTCCACGCTGCACGGGCTGGCGCAACAGGCGCTGCGGGTGGGTAAGCG
>NZ_JBAQWU010000196.1:0-2004 GCF_049299075.1 Gordonia sp. (in: high G+C Gram-positive bacteria) | reverse complement strand
GTCCAGTAGGCCTGGTTGTGGCGGGTGGTCAGGGTGTCGGGGTGGTCGGGGCCGAGGACTCGGGTGAGGTCGGGTAGCAGGGCGGTGAGCAGGTCGCGGGCGGTGGCCGGGTCACCCGCTTCGCCAGTCCAGTAGGCGACTTCCTCGCGTATGGCGTGTCCGAGTGGATCCGCCGAGTCGAATGGACCTAGGGCGGCGAGTCGCTGGCTGGCGGCCGCTGGATCAGTATGCCCCTTCCAGCAGGTTGAAATGAGTTCGAGCACGTGGCGGTCGCGGTCGGACCACGGCTCGCGGAGCAGCGCAATCAAGCCCTGTCCGACCGCTTCCGTCGGGTTTGCTTCGGGTGCGGTCCGGGCTTGCGAGATCGCGAGTTCAATCTGTTCGGCCAAATCCACGCTGCCGACGACTGCGGAGGTGCTTGTTCCCAGACGCCAGCACCGGACCTCTGCCATGAGGCCGTCAACATCACGCGTGGCATACGCGATGTCTGACCTGGAGGGAGGGTCACTCACCATGGTGAACGAGAGGAACCGCTCTACGACCGATCCGCGGTCCGCGTGAGCCAGCTGTTGCCGGCGCTCCTGAGGCGAGTACCACCCGCGGAGCACCTCCACAATCACGCGCAGCGGTTCCCCTCGACTGTCCCGGTACTGAAGGTGGTGCCTCAGCAGGGGTTCCCGAAGTTCGTACCAGGACTTTCGGCGGTCTCCGCCAGCCGCTTTTGTCGCCTTAACCCAACTTGCGTCCGCAATAAGTCCAAGTGCGGTCGCGGCTGCTCGCTCTTCGCTTCCTGTGAGACCGGAGAGGTCGCCGACAGTGACCGCCCCGGCGGCCCGTCCAAGCTCAAGCACCAGCCTCTGGTCGTTGCCCCCGAGGTCCCACAGCCGCTGCTGATAGTAGGGAGCCAAGTCGTCAAGGAGCTTTTCCACGGCGGGGACGAGTTGGTCGAGGGAGGCGACGGTCACGGCTTCCGCGAGGATTTGCCATAGGCGCGGCGAACCGCCAGCGAGGTGCGCGATTGCACGCATCCGCGCCTGCCCTTCGGCAGACATCACGAAGGCAGCCAGTTCGGGATTGGAGCGTTGTAGCGCGCGGCGTCGAACGATCTCGCTCCCTTCGCTGGCGCTGAGTTCTTTGAGGTGTTCCACGTCGAATGAGCCGTACCACGGCTCGTTGCGATTGGTGACCCCGGAGAAGAGCAACGGCGTCGATGCCAGCACCAAGACCTTGCCGCTGGTCTCCACAAATCCCCTCAGCGCGCCGCTGTCGCGGGTCCCAACGTCGCCGAAGACCCGGTTCAAGTTCTCAAGCACGAGAACCACAGTCCGAGGCCCAGCGATCTTCATGACGAGGGCTTCCAGAGCGCCGATGTCACCGGCGCGCCGAAGTCTCTGGGCTGATTCAAGGTGTCCAGGATCCATCGAGCGAACGACCTCGGCGAGGAGGTCGCGATACGAGCCGATGCCCAGAGAGTCCTCCGGGATCCATGCCAGAGCCACAGCTTCCGCGACTTCAGGATCGACGAGAGCCCGGTGCACGCCCACCGTCAGCGTGTGAGTCTTGCCGCTCCCGCGCGCACCGACGAGCAGGCTATGGCGACGAGCTGTGCTGCGGGCTGCGTCACGCACCCTCTGGGCGACCCTTTCGATGACGTCCTCGCGCCCCACCGTTGCAGCGTCTAGGGAGTCCCCCGAAATGGCCGTGGGAGTGAAGATCGGGTGGAGTGGGGCTTGTTCTGCCGTCATCGCCACGTGGCAATCCAGGCGCGCCGGACGACCTCGCTTCGGAACGTACTAGTCAGGCCCACTCGTTTGAGGTAGTGGTCCTGCTCAAGCAGTTCAACCAGCTCGACCAATTCGCGTCTGGTCACTGTTGTCGGATCGGGTGCCACGGCCAGCAACTTCAGCACCTCGTCTATCGGCAGGGCCGAAGACGAGCCAGCGAAGATGTCCAGAATCGCAAAGACGAGGCCCTCCCTGCCCGGGTAGTAGTCCGGGACCCGGT
>NZ_JBAQWU010000195.1:0-1787 GCF_049299075.1 Gordonia sp. (in: high G+C Gram-positive bacteria) | reverse complement strand
GGCTGGGAGACGGCGGTGCCGGGCGGGGGAACGGGAGTGCGTTGGTACAGCAGCCAGCAGCCGACGGCCATCAGGACGGCGCCCAGCAGGCCGCCGGAGCTCCACATCGCGTCGCGGCCGAAACTGGTCACCAGGATCACCGCGATCACGCCGAGCACGATCAGCTTGCCCGTCGAGAGGCTCGCGTCCGCTTTGGACCCGTCCCGCGCACTCGGCATCACCAGCGAGGCAACGATATACAGCAGGATGCCGCTGCCGCCGAAGAGCGTCGCAACAACAAACGCGATCCGGATCAACGTCGGATCGACGTCGTATCGCGCACCCAGGCCGGCGCAGACGCCGGCGACTTTACCTTCACGGCGACGACGCACGGGACGCGTCGCCCAGAAGTCTTGCAGCGTGGTGGTGTTCATGCCATTGATCCTGTCGCGGACGGTACCGCCGGTGAATCGGGAATCACCCTGAGATACTCCCTGAACTCTGCTCCGGTGCGGGCACACCAGGCTCCGGACATGCCACTATCGAGAGTGTCATGAGAACCGAGAAGATCCGTTCGACGTCGACGACGCCGACACTGTATCGCCGAGACGGCGGCAAGGTCATCGCCGGAGTGTGCGGCGGGATCGCCGACCACCTCGGCGTCGACGTGTTCCGCGTCCGCGTGGTCTTTGTGGTGCTCAACGCCCTCGCCGGCGCCGGCACCCTGGCCTACCTCGCCCTCTGGTTCTTCACCCCGCAGGGCCACGACATCGAGCGCCCCCGCCCCGCCGAACGTCGGCAGGCCTACGGGCTGATCGTGCTCTCCGCCGTCGCCTTCGGCATCAGTGTGGTGGCCGCGTCCAATGCGCCCGCCCAGCAACTGGTGGCCGCGCTCTTTGTCCTCGGCGGCGCCGCCCTGGTCTGGCGCGAAGTGGACGTCACCGGCCTGGGCGCCCGACGATCGACCGTCACCTGGCTGCGGATCCTGGCCGGCGCCGTTCTGGTGATCGGCGGACTGGTGGTCCTGGTGGTGGCCGGGAACTCGCTCGGCGGCGTCAATACGACGATCCTGGCCGTCGGCGCCACCCTGGTGGGCGTCGTGCTGCTGACCGTGCCGCTCTGGATGCGGATGATCCGCACCCTCGACGCCGAACGCGCCGCCCGCATCCGTACCGCCGAACGCGAAGAGATCGCCTCGCACCTGCACGACTCCGTACTCCAGACGCTCGCGCTGATCCAGAAGCAGGCCGGTGATCCCGAAGTGGTCGCCCGGTTGGCCCGGCGGCAAGAACGCGAACTGCGCACATGGCTGTTCGGCGACCCCGCGCAACGTCGAGAATCGTTCGCTGCCGCCATTGCCGCCCTCGCCGCCGAAGTGGAGGAGTTTTACGGCACCGAGATCGACGCGGTGACCGTCGGTGACACCACACCCGAAGAACTGCGGGACGAGACGTGGGCGCGGTCGGCCAGCGCGCTGATCGGCGCCACCCGCGAGGCGCTGGTGAACGCGGCCAAACACTCCGGCGCGCAGAAAGTGGACCTGTACGCCGAGGTGCTCGACGACCGCGTCGAGGTCTTCGTGCGTGACCGTGGCCGCGGGTTCGACCTCGACTCCGTCGACGACGACCGGCAAGGCATCGCCGGGTCCATTCGCGCGCGCATGGAACGCGTCGGGGGCGAATCGGAACTGCGCTCGACACCCGGACGCGGTACGAATGTGACGTTGCGGTTGCCGCGGGCGAGCGGCGCGCTGGAACACCGTGACGGCGTCGACGATGTGGAGGAGGAAGCTTCGTGAACCCTTCGAC
>NZ_JBAQWU010000194.1:0-12746 GCF_049299075.1 Gordonia sp. (in: high G+C Gram-positive bacteria) | reverse complement strand
CCCCCACACCGTATGGGACCCGGTGTGCGACGAGATCGTCGCCGATCTGGCCAAGAAGGGCGAGATTCCCAAGGTCAACCAGGTACTGCGAGGCTGGACGCAAAACGCGGCGCCGTTGCCAGCCGGGCTCCCCCGCGATCTGCGCGACTTCATCGAAGAGTCGCGCCGAATGCCGCGCTGGGCCGACCACCGAAAGCTCGCTGCGGCCACCAACTTCAACGCCAAACGCGGCACCTATCTGGGCGTCATCTACGGATTCGTCAGCGGCATGATGAGCACCGTCATCCCGCGTGAAGCACGGGCCGTCTACTACTCCAAAGGCGGTCACGACCTCAAAGACCGCATCACCAAGACCGCCAAACTGGGCTACGACATCGGCACCGCCAATGCCTACGCCCCGCACGGCGAGATGGTCGTCACCGGCGTCAAAACCCGGCTGGCGCACTCCGGGGTCCGGTACCTGCTGCCGAAGTCACCGCACTGGGCTGGCGGCGCCGACACCCAGGAGAAATTGCCGATCAGTCAGGCCGACATGATGGTCACTTGGCACAGCCTGCCGACCAGCGCCATGCGTCAGTTCCGTAAGTGGGGCGTACCGGTCGATCCAGCCGAAGGCGAGGGCTTTCTGCACAGCTGGCAACTGGCCGGACACTTCCTCGGCATCGCCGACGAGTACCTCCCGGCAACCTGGTCGAGCGCCGAGTCGCAAGCCCGCCAGGTCCTCGACCCGATCCTCGCGCCCACCCCGGAAGGACAAAAACTAGCGAGTATGCTGCTCGATCTGGGGCACAACCTCGATCTGAGCATCTTGAGCCGCCCAGTCCTCGGTGCGATCACCCGGTTCATGCTCGGCGACGAGGTCGCCGCCTGGCTGAAGATCCCCCGCGAACCCGTGTGGTCCCCGCTGTTGGAGACAGCGTGGGGACCCTACGTTCTGGTGCGCGAGGGTTTGCTCCAGGTTGGCCTCCCCAAAGAGGCCTACTGGTTGTTCGACGAATTTCTGCGTCAGTTCGTGCTCTTGTACATGTCCGAGCTGCGGCTGCCGATCAACATCACGATCCCCACCTACAACAACCCGAACTACAAGTGACGAACGACAAGTGAACCGTCAGGCCTTCGGACCACCGGCAACGTAAAGCACCTGGCCACTGACATAGCGGGCGCGCTCGTCGACGAAGAACGACACCGCGTTGGCAATGTCGTCGGGCTGGCCGGCCAGTTTCACCGCGGTGTCGTCGGCGCATGCGGAGATGAAATCGTCGAACGGGACGCCGATACGCTCGGCCGTTTCCCGGGTCATGTCGGTCTCGATGAAGCCCGGGGCGATGGCGTTCGCGGTGACGCCGAAACGCCCCAGCTCCAGCGCAACAGTCTTGGTGAAACCCTGCAGTCCGGCTTTGGCCGCCGAATAGTTGACTTGACCGCGGTTACCCAACGCCGAGGTGCTCGACAGGTTGACCACCCGCCCCCATCCGGCGTCCAGCATGTTCCGCTGGCAGGCGCGCGTCATCAGGAAAGCACCGCGCAGGTGCACGGCCATGACAGTGTCCCAATCCGAGACGCTCATCTTGAACAGCAGGTTGTCGCGCAGCACGCCGGCGTTGTTCACCACGACGGTCGGGGCACCCAGCTCGGCGGTCACCTGATCGACGGCGGTGGCCACCGCATCCTCGTCGGAGACGTCGGCGCCGACGGCGATCGCGCGCCCGCCCGCCGCGATGATCTCGTCAACCACCGGACTGCAAGCCTGCGCTTCCAGGTCGAGGACGGCGACGGCGAGACCGTCGTCGGCGAGACGACGTGCGATGGCCGCGCCGATTCCGCGGGCCGCACCGGTGACAATGGCGACTTTCTGTGTGCTCATGACCAGAACCATACTTGGATTGCGTAGGATTTCACCCGCACGTTCTGACCACCTCAGCCCCGTGGAGTAATTGGATGACCGGACAGCCCAGCGGCCCGACCAGCGGGCCACTCGCCGTCATAGTTCTCGCGGCGGGGGCGGGCACCCGGATGAGGTCGAAAACACCCAAGATTCTGCATGAGATCGGCGGCCGCTCACTGGTCAGCCATGCGCTGCACGGCGCCGCAGGCGCGGCACCGGAACACCTCGTGGGAGTGGTCAGCCACGAACGCGAGCGCGTGACCGCCGAGATCGACCGCGTCGCACGACAACTGGGCCGCCCCGTCGCCATCGCCGTGCAGGCCGAGCCGCTGGGTACCGGCGACGCGGCGCGCGCTGGCCTGGGCGCCGTCCCCGACGACTTCACCGGCACCGTCCTGGTGACCGTCGCCGACGCCCCGCTGCTCGACGCAACGACCCTGGAAGCCTTGGTGGCCGCGCACACCGCGGCCCCGTCGGCCGCGGTCACCCTGACCAGCTTCACCGTCGACGACCCGACCGGCTACGGGCGCATCGAGCGCACCGACGGTGAGGTGACCGCGATCGTGGAACACAAGGACGCCACCGAAGTTCAGCGACAGATCACCGAGGTCAACGCCGGGATCTACGCCTTCGACGCCACCGTGCTGCGCACCGCACTGCGCGGTCTGTCCACCGACAACGCGCAGGGCGAGTTCTACCTGACCGACGTGGTGCAGATCGCCCGCAACGCTGGCCGCATCGTGCGCGCCCACGTCGTCGACGACCCGGTGGTCGTGGCTGGCTGCAACGACCGCGCCCAGCTCGCCGAGCTCGCCCGCGCACTCAACCGCCGGGAAGTGCGACGCCACCAGCTGGCCGGTGTCACCGTCGTCGACCCGGCCACCACCTGGATCGACGTCGATGTGGTGATCGGCCAGGACGCGCGCCTCCTGCCGGGCACGCAGCTGCACGGTGCCACGGTGATCGGCCCCGACGCCGTGGTCGGGCCGGACTGCACGCTGACCGACGTCATCGTCGGTGAAGGTGCCGAGGTGATCCGCACTCACGGCAGCCAAGCGGTGATCGGCGCCGGGGCGACCGTCGGCCCCTTCGCCTACCTGCGCCCCGGCACGCGCCTGGGCGAGGCGGGCAAGATCGGCACCTTTGTGGAGACTAAGAACGCGCAGATCGGCGCCGGTAGCAAAGTGCCGCACCTGACCTACGTCGGTGACGCCGAGATCGGCGAGCACTCCAACATCGGTGCGTCGAGCGTCTTCGTCAACTACGACGGAGAGAATAAGCACCGCACGGTGATCGGCTCGCACTGCCGGACCGGCTCGGACAACATGTTTGTCGCGCCGCTGACCATCGGCGACGGCGTGTACACCGGTGCCGGCTCGGTGATCCGCGAGGATGTCCCGGCGGGGGCGCTCGCCGTCTCGGCCGGGCCGCAGCGCAACATCGAGAACTGGGTGCTCACCAAACGCCCCACCAGCCGTGCCGCGCAGGCGGCCCGAACAGCCCAACAGCAGGCAGCCCAAGAGGAGAGCAAGTCATGAAGTGGACCACCGACGCCCGGAAAAACCTGATGCTCTTCTCCGGGCGCGCCCACCCCGAACTAGCCGAGGCCGTCGCCACGGAAATCGGCGTCAAAATGACGCCGCAGACCGCGCGAGACTTCGCCAATGGGGAAATCTTCGTGCGCTTCGAAGAGTCGGTCCGCGGCTCGGATGCCTTTGTGCTGCAGTCCATGCCCGATCCCACCAACAAGTGGATCATGGAAATGCTCATCATGATCGACGCACTCAAGCGCGGCTCGGCCAAACGCATCACCGCGGTGCTGCCGTTCTACCCGTACGCCCGACAGGACAAGAAGCACCGGGGCCGGGAGCCGATTTCGGCCCGCCTGATCGCCGACCTCCTCAAGACCGCGGGCGCCGACCGCATCATCACCGTCGACCTGCACACCGACCAGATCCAGGGCTTCTTCGACGGTCCCGTCGACCACATGCATGCTCAAGGCCAGCTGGCCGAGTACGTGCGGGAGAACTACGGCACTGACAACATCTGCGTGGTGTCCCCGGACGCCGGTCGCGTGAAGGTCGGCGAGAAGTGGGCCGACGCGCTCGACGGTGCGCCGATGGCCTTTGTGCATAAGACCCGCGACCCCGATGTCGCCAACCAGATCGTCGCCAACCGGGTCGTCGGTGACGTGGCCGGCAAGACCTGCGTGCTGATCGACGACATGATCGACACCGGCGGCACCATCGCCGGCGCGGTGAAGGTTCTCAAGGAGGCCGGGGCGGGCGACGTCATCATCGCCACCACCCACGGCGTGTTCTCCGATCCGGCCACCGAACGCCTCGCGACCTGCGGCGCCAAAGAAGTGATCGCGACCGATACGCTGCCGATCGGCCCGGAGAAGCACTTCGACACGCTGACGATTCTGTCGATCGCACCGCTGCTCGCCCAGACCATCAGCGAGGTCTTCGAGAACGGCTCGGTGACGAGCCTGTTTGACGGAAACGCCTGATCATCCAGTAGCCGAGTCCCGCAAGAATCAGCACACCGCCGAGGATGCGGCCCGCAATCGCTGCGCCGACTCGATCGGCGCGATGGGCGCCCCCGCGAAGTGCAGGGTGTCGGCCGTGACGTTGAGGTTGCCGCAGAGATCGGCCGACCAGACACCGTCGCTGCCGCGCAGCACCAGGATCCGCTCGATACCCAACTCCGGATCCACTCCGCAGGCCGCCGACGTGAAGGGCGAGAACACCGTGATCCGTTGCGGCACAGCCTGTTTGTAGCTGCGGACCACGTCGACCTCATAGCGCACGTCCGCCCCGGACTGACTGGCCGAGACCGGTGTTCCGATCACGATGAGCGAGGCCTGCTGCACCACGGATTCGGGGGCGAGTGCGGCGCAACTGCACGCGCAAGCGGGGCCCGGCCCGACGAACACCGAACCCAGCCACGCCACTGTGGCCACCGCCACGCCCAGCACCCAGCGCATACCGGCCACCGTACCGGCGACGGTACGGTTACTAGCGTGGACGCAACGATCTATCACAATCCCCGCTGCTCAACCTCGCGCAAGACGCTGGACAAACTGCGCGCCGCCGGGGTCGAACCGACGGTCGTCAAGTACCTCGACACCGGCTGGACGCGCGAGCAGTTGGCGGAGCTCATCGCCGCCGCCGGCCTCACCCCGAGTCGCGCCGTCCGCCGCCGCGAGCAGCTGTACAAGGACCTCAATCTGGATAAGGCCACCGACGACGAGATCCTCGACGCGATGGTCCACCACCCCGTGCTCGTCGAGCGCCCCTTCGTCGTCACCGACAAGGGCGCCCGCCTGGCCCGCCCCGTCGACAACGTCGACGAGATCCTGTAGCCGACGATCCCGCCGCCCATGATAAAGTGGCTGCCGTTGTCTCGGCGAGGGTGAATAGATCACCGTTATCGGCGCGATTCGAGTGGTTGTCCGTCTCGGCCGTCGCCTGCCGCGAAACCACCGAAACGAGGAGAACCGAAATGTCGACGCAAACCCCTAAGCTGCAAACCACCGACCGCACTGACACCGGCAAGGGCGCCGCCCGCCGTGCCCGCCGCGATGGCCTGGTCCCGGCCGTGCTGTACGGCCACGGCGCCGACCCGAAGCATCTGCTGCTGCCGAAGCTCGAGCTGGCCGCCATCCTGCGCGCCAACGGCACCAACGCCATCATCGACCTAGAGCTCGGCGGCCAGAGCCAGCTCGCGCTGACCAAGCAGGTCGACGTGCACCCGATCCGCAACTACATCGAGCACCTCGACCTGCTGATCGTCAAGCGCGGCGAGAAGGTCACCGTTGAGGTCCCGCTCCTGATCGAGGGCGAGCCCGCCCCCGGTGGTCTGCTCATCCAGGATGCCAACTCCCTGCTGATCGAGGCCGAGGCCCTGCACATCCCGGAAAACATCGTCGTCTCCGCCGAGGGCCTGGCCGCCGGCACCAACGTCGTCGCTGGCGACCTGGAGCTCCCGAAGGGCGCCACCCTGGTCTCGGCCGACGACACCCTGGTGATCTCCATCTCCGAGGCCAAGTCCACCGAGTCCGATTCCGACGATGCTGCTGCCGCGTCCGCCGAGGAAGCTGCGGAGTAATTCCCACCCTGATCGTCGGACTGGGCAACCCCGGTCCCGCTTACGAGAAGACCAGGCACAATATCGGCGCGATGGTCGCCGATGGCCTGGTCTTCTCGTCTGGCGAGAAGTTCACGGTGCATAAGAAGTCCGGCGCTGAGTTGGCGACCGTGCGGATCGGCGGCGAGCCCGTGCTGGTCGCCAAGGCCCGCGCCTACATGAACGTCACCGGGCGCCAGATCGGTCCGCTGGCGAAGTACTACGACATCGCGGCCGAGGACGTGATCGTGCTGCACGACGAGCTCGACATCGACTTCGGCCAGATCCGCCTCAAGCGCGGCGGCGGCGAAGGCGGCCACAACGGTCTGCGCTCGCTGACCCAGGCCCTCGGCTCCCGCGACTACCAGCGGGTGCGCCTGGGCATCGGCCGCCCGCCCGGGCGACAGGACCCGGCCGACTTCGTGCTCAAGCCGTTTCCGTCCGCTGACCGTGCCGAAACCGAGCTCTTGATCTCCAACGGGATCGATGCCACCGAGTTGCTGATCTCCCGCGGTCTGGACACCGCACAGAACGTCGTTCACGCGTGGTGAGGCTGCAGCGCGCGTGGCGGCATTACCGGTTGCGGATCTCGTTCACCGGGATGGTGCTCGCGTCGATCCTTGGTGCACTGTCGCTGAGTCCGTCGCTGCTGCCCCGCGGGCCGTTGTTTCAGGGCATCGTTACCGGCGGCTCAGCCGCGCTCGGCTACGGGGTGGGCGTGTTCGGCGCGTGGCTCGCTCGCTTCATGGTGAGCCGCAGCGACCCGTGGCCGCGGCGGCCACGCAGCTGGTGGATCACGCTGGCGGTCGCCGCCCCGGCCATGCTGATCGGAATGACGATCGGCTTCGCCATCTGGCAGCGGGAGCTGCGCGCAATGATGGACGTCGAACTCTTGCCGCCGAGCGCATATCCGTTGATGTTCTTCCTATCGTTCCTCTTCTTTGCACTCTTCATGGCCGTCGGGCAGGGCTGGGGAGCAGCCGTCCGCGGCCTCAGCCGGTGGCTGGGCCGCTGGGTCCCGCCTCGCGTTGCCGCTGTCACAGGTGGGCTGCTGATCGTGGCGGTGACGATCTTCGCCATCAATGGCGTGGTGGTCGACCGAACGATGGGGGCGGTCCGCTCCGCGTTCCAGAGCATCAACGACGAGTACGAGCCGACCGAAACCCCCACGCAGTCGATGTTTCGTTCCGGGGGGCCCAACTCGGCAATCCGCTGGTCCGAACTCGGTATGTACGGCCGCAACTTCGTCGCCTACGCACCCACTGTCGACCAACTGACCGAGTTCACGGGTACACCCGCGATGGAGCCGATCCGCGCCTACGCGGGCCTCTACACCGGGACGAGTATCGAAGCGGACGCCGAGTTTGCCGCCGCCGAACTCGCACGCCTCGGCGGACTGCAGCGCGAGGTCGTCGGCGTGGCTACCTCCACCGGCCGCGGTTGGGTTAACGAAGTGACCATGAGTTCGCTGGACTACATGTACAACGGCGACACGGCGATGGTCTCCATGCAGTACTCGACGCTGCCCAGTTTCATCTCCTTTCTGGTCGACCAAGACCGCGCGCGCCGCGCCGGGCTCGCCCTGTTCGAGGCCGTTGACCGGCGGGTGAAGCTGCTGCCCGCGGAGGATCGGCCGAAGCTCGTGGTCTTCGGCGAGTCGCTGGGCACCTTCGGTAGCGAGAGTGCGTTCGGGTCGATCGGTTCGATGGTGTCGCGCACCGATGGCGCCCTCTTTTCCGGCCCGACGTTCGGCAATACGATCTGGAGTGACCTGACCGAGAACCGGGATCCCGATTCACCCATCTGGCGACCGGTGTACCGCAACGGCGAGCACGTCCGTTTCGGCGCCGGACCGGAAGACTTCGCCCACCCGAACGCGCCCTGGAACAGCCCGCGCATCATCTACGTCCAGCATCCTTCCGATCCGGTCACCTGGTTCTCGCCGCGGCTCCTGTTCCAAAAGCCGGACTGGCTGAGTGGTCAACGCGGCCCGGACGTGCTGCCAGCCATGCGCTGGATCCCGATCGTCAGCTTCCTTCAGGTGGCTGCCGACCTGTCCGTGGCCGGCGATGTCTCCGACGGACACGGCCACGTCTACATCGAGGCGATCCCCTACGCCTGGCAGCGGATCCTGCAGCCCGAAGGCTGGACCGACGAGCAGAGCCGCCGGTTGGGTGCCACCCTGCAGTCGCACACCGACGGCTGAGATACCGATGAAATTCGGGTAGTCAATTACCTGTCTCTCCCGCCCGGATGGGTGCTGTGATTGACCGACGGGGGTGTCGAAGGGGGCAGCATGCGGTTGCGGTCGAGCCATGAGCAGGCATTTGCCCACCCGACCACCCGGGGTGGACCTTTTGTCGGTAGAGGCGCCGAAGTGGACCGAATCCGACGTGCCCTGCACCGCGGCGATACGCCGATCGTGGTCCTCACCGGCGCCGCCGGGATCGGCAAGACACAGCTTGCCCGCGTGCTCGCCAACGAGACCGCCGAACGGCTGCCCACCTTTTGGACGCAAGCCGATCCCGCGGGCCAGGAGGTTCCCTTTGGAATCTTCGAGCAGTGGGCCTCGGGATCAACACCCGATCCCCTACTCCGCTTCTCCGAGCTCTACCGGGTCTTCGCCGACGCCGCACCCCATTGTCTGCTGGTGGTCGACGACGCCAACCATGCCGACGAGCTGTCCCTCTTTCTACTGCATCAGATCGCCACCGAGGGCCGCGTCCGCCTACTCCTGACCCTGCGATCGGGCGAGCTGGTGCCAGCGACACTGGCCGAGATCCTGGCAATCGACCGGGTAGAGCGCATCGAACTCCCCACACTCACCGTCGCGGAGGCCGGTGACCTGCTCAGCGGAAACACCGCCCGACCGGTCGACGACGCTCATGTCCAACGGCTCTGGGAGCGCACCGGCGGCAATCCGCTATTTTTGACCGCGCTGGCCGCCGCCGACGATCCCGGGCACTTGCCCACCGACCTGACCGCAGCCGTGGAGTCGCTGTTGCACCGCTTCGACCGGGAAGGTTTGCGCCCGCTGATCGACCTCCTGGCCGAGATCGAAGCGCTGCCGCTCAGCGCGCTGACCCGATTGATCGAGGCAGCGGTGGTCGAGACCGCCGAACAGCGGGAGCTGATATCCATCACACCCGGCGGCGACTGGACCGTGCGGCTGGCACATCCGCTGTACGGGGAGGTGCGGCGCGCCGACCAGACCGCCCACGATCGCCGGATACTGCGGGGCACCGTCGTGCGCACGCTGGGAGACGACCCGCGCGTCGTGACCGATTTCGCCAGCACAATTCGGATGGCTCTGCTCGCCCTCGATTGCGGTGCCGCCGAGAACCGAGACCGAGTTCTGCTGCGTGGTGCGGGGGCGGCGCTCAGCGTCCTGAACACCGATCTAGCGGTGACGTTGAGCGAGCAGATCGGCACGGGACCACTCAAGGCCCAGGCGAAGGTGGTTCACGGATATGCGCTCGCCGCGTTCGGCGACGGCGCGGGAGCCGAGGACGCTTTCACCGCGGCCGCCCAGACGTCCGCCGATCCTGCGCTCCTCGAAACGATCGCCCTGATGCGCGCCAATGGCGCGTTCTGGGCGGGCAACGACCCCGAGCCACTGACCCGGCTGTCGACCGACGCGGCGATGAGCCCGGAGACTCGCACGGCGATGGGTGCCTTTGTCGCTGCCCTCGCCGGTGACCCAAGGCACGCTCTGACCTTGCAGCGACACGATCCGGTCGGGTCGGACTCGGCGGGGCAGATCGCCCCGCACAGTTTCAACAGTCTGATGGCGGCGGCGGCGCGGATCGTCGCACTCGGGGAGGTCGGTGATCCCACGGCGCTCACCGGGGCGGTGGAGGCTGGCTTCCGCCTCTTCCCTGGTTCGGTACTCGCCGCCTCCCAACAGGCCATGCTCGGCACCTCGATGGTCTTCGCCTTGGCAACCTGCGGTGAAGTCGCGGCGACCCAGGCGGTCACGGACCGGCTCGTCGCGCAGCTGAACACCTTTCCGGGAATCTCCCAACACTGGCTGGCCGGCCTGCGGAGCGCGTGTGCGCTGGCCAGCGGCCATGTCACCGCGGCGGCGGCACAGTCCCGGGCAGCGCTGGACGGCTTCGCCAGCGTCGGCGCACCAGGGTTCATGTGGCACCCGTTTGCCCTCGTCTGCGCCGAGGCGAGTGCGCAGGCCGGGGACCGACGGACAACGCGCCTGCTCATCCGGCGCCTCGCCGACTCCGCACATTGCGGGTTCGACCACCTGGAAAGTCGCCGGCTGCTGCTCGACGCCTGGTGTGCCGCCCTTCGCGATCAGCCCGCCGAGATCCTGCAGGCACGGCAGGGGGCCGTGGCCGCTGCCGAACTGGCCCGCACGCGCGCCCAGTCGGCACTCGAGGTCCACTGCTTGTGGACAGCCGTCCGGTTCGGCGCCGACGCCGCCGATCGTCTCGCGGCCCTGGCCGCCGAACTTCCCGGTCTGCCACGGGCCCAACTCGCCGCGCAGCACGCCCAACAGTGGGTCGCCGGCGATGCAGGAGCGCTACTCGGAACCGCCGACCGGTACCGCAATGCCGGAGACATCGCGGCCTGCGTCGACACCCTGGCCCAGGCCGCAACATGTCAAGCGCAGGGTGGTCACCGATGCGAAGCCGTACAGACACTCCAGCGCGCACATGAGCTCGCGCTGACCGTCGGTCTGGACACACCGGCGTTGCGGACAGCCGACCGCGCCTCCGGGCTGACTGGACGCCAGCGAGACATTGTGTCGATGGCGCACCGTGGGGCGAGCAACCGCGAGATCGCACAGGCCCTCTCCCTGTCAGCGCGGACCGTGGAAGGCCATTTATACCGGGCATCGCAGATCATCGGCGGATCAATCCGCCGCGGACCATAATCTGCTGTTATGGGGTCGATCTGGCCGTGGAGCGGACGGGGTGCGCACGCCTCCCGAGTCCGCCGCGCCTTGCGCTGCGACGAAATCGGCGCGGTCATCGTGGTCGGCAGGCCGGCGGCGGGCAAGACGAGGCTCGCTCGGGAGCTCACGGTCACCTCACCGAGTATCTGGGTGGCCGGGTGTCGCGCCGGGCACCAGGTGTCGCTCGGCGCCTTCGCGCGCTGGGTGGTCCCGGCGACGCAGCAGGTCCCCGCGCCGACGACCGCGGTTGCCGAATCCGTCCTGAACGGCACCCGGTTGCTCGTCGTCGACGATGCGCACCTGCTCGACGACGACTCCCTCGCGGTGGTCGCACAAGTCGTAGCCGATCCGAACTGCCGCTGCCTGCTGACCCTGACGAGCGGAACTCCCTGGCCTTCGTACCTCACTGACCTGACCGAACGAGCCGACGTCGAGGTCATCGAGCTGGCCGATTTGTCACGAGAGGAAACGGCCGAACTCCTCGGCGCACGACTCGGCGGACCCATCGATTCCGGGACCGTCGGCCAGTTCTTTCAGTTGACGCACGGCACCCCCGGATACCTGGTGTCCGTCGGGGATCAGGCAATCGCCACCGGTTCCCTGCGGCAGCGTTTCGGCGTGTGGTCGGTGCGCGGTGACCTCGAGATACCGGCGCACCTGCCGGACATTTTGCGGGCCCAGCTGGCCACGGCCGGTCCGGACACGTCCGCCGTTGTCGACTACCTCACCGAGACCAGCTGCCTACCGGTTGATCGGCTGATTCGGCTCACCTCGCCGGAGGCACTAGCGGCCGCGGTCGCGCACGGACTCGTTCGGTCCCGCGGCGACCACGCCGAGCTTGCGCACCCGATGATCGCCGCGGTTCGCCGAGTCTCACCCGGGCTCGCCGTACGACGACGGCTCCGGGACGTCCTGACCCAGGAGCTGAGTCGATCCGATATCTCCGCCCGCAACCTCGACGTCGAGCTCGCCCTCGCCTCGCTCGCCTTCGACCATCCGGGCTTCCCAGACCGTGACTTCGTCCTTGCCCGCGGCGCCGACGCCGCCGTGCGTGCCCTGGACTACCCCCGGGCGCTCCGCTACTGCTGCGCCGTGAGCCCGGGCCCTTTCCGTATCGCCGCACTGTTGACTGAGGGCTACCTGCACTCCCTGCGCAGCGAGTCCGTCGAAGCCGAAACCAAGCTGTGCCAAGTCCAAGCCGCATGCGACAACGGGGCTGTCACCGAGGTCGCCACGCTGCTCCGAGTCTACAACCAGGTGGTCGCGGGTGATCTCGGCTGCGCCGAGGTGATCATCGGCGACGCCGGCGATGGACTTCACTCGACCTCCCGCTCTGCCGTCACCGGTTTCCTCTCGGCCGCCCGCGGCTTCGCCCCGCAGGCCCGCGACCTACTCACCCCCATCGCTGATCGTGCAGAGATGACCGAACTGGCCCGCATGTACGTCACCATGGGCACGGTGATCGCGGCGGGCGACCTCGGCCGTCCCGACGAGATCAGCAAGGCCGTTGCGCGGGGTGACGCCCAAGCCGACCGCTGGCGGATGGCCGCATATCAACGGGTGACGCTCTGCTGCTTCGAGATCCACGCACGCCAGTTGATCGGCGACGTCGCCGGCGCCCAACGCGCCGCACAGCAGATCGACCGCCTCGTTCCGGCACTTGCGGGTCCCGGTCAGTACTGGCTGGCGGCGATCGCCGCGGCCGCCACCTCCGCGGCCGCCGATTGTCGTTCGGCGGCGGCCTTGCTGCAATCGGCACTCGCTGGGCTCGATGCCCACGATAGCCCCGAGTTCATCTGGTTTCCGTTCGTCGTGGAC